>DATHFW010000032.1:0-2117 GCA_035317945.1 Steroidobacteraceae bacterium
GGCAGTGCGGCAGGCAGAGCCCGCATAGGACGCACTGGTCGGCCAGCTCCAGCAGGCGCCGGGCCGCGGTGGTCGCCCCGCCGGTGGCGGGAAAACGGTCGGAATGGCCCGTGGTGAGGGGCTCATCAAGGCGAGCGGACATGCTTCCGATGCTAGCATCCGCGCAGGCCGTTTCCGTCGGCCCGGAGTTGCCACTGGCTGGCGCATCCGTTATCCTCCCGCGCCTTTCTTTGCGCCAGCCCGTTCCGGGCCGGTGCCGCGGAGTTTCCGGATTATGAATACGATCAGCGCCAAATCCGATGGCGTGAAACGCGATTGGTTTCTCGTCGATGCGACCAACAAGACGCTCGGCCGCCTGTGCACCGAACTTGCGCATCGCCTGCGCGGCAAGGACAAGCCGATCTTCACCCCGCACGTCGATACCGGCGACTATATCGTCGTGATCAACGCCGAGAAGATTGCCGTCACCGGCAACAAGCTCGAGAACAAGGAATACCACCGCTTCACGGGTCACGTCGGCAACCTCAAGACCACGTCGCTGCGCGACATGCTCGCCCGTCATCCGGAGCGCGTGATCGAGATCGCGGTCAAGGGCATGCTGCCGAAGAACCCGCTCGGCCGCGCGATGTTCCGCAAGCTCAAGGTCTATTCGGGCTCCGAGCATCCGCATAGCGCCCAGCAGCCGCAGGCGCTGGACATTTAACGACAGTTCTTGGCAAGAGCCCGCACATCCCTGTGCGGACTAATCAACAAAAGCAGACAACTAAATATGGCGATCCAGCAGAATTACGGCACCGGCCGGCGCAAGTCCTCCGCGGCACGCGTGTTCCTGCGCAAGGGCAGCGGCAACATCGTGGTCAACGGCAAGCCGCTCGACCTGTTCTTCGGCCGCGAAACCTCGCGCATGATCGTGCGCCAGCCGCTCGAGCTCACGCAGAACGTCGACAAGTTCGACGTGCTGGTGACGGTCGAGGGCGGCGGCATGACCGGCCAGGCCGGCGCGATCCGCCTCGGCATCTCGCGCGCGCTGGTCGAATACGACGAAGCGCTGAAGTCGCCGCTGCGCAAAGCCGGGTTCATGACCCGCGACGCACGCGAAGTCGAGCGCAAGAAGGTCGGTTTGCACAAGGCGCGTCGCGCGACGCAGTACTCCAAGCGCTAACGCGTTTCCCCGTTTTGGGGGATCGTCTAATGGTAGGACAACGGACTCTGACTCCGTTTATCTAGGTTCGAATCCTAGTCCCCCAGCCATAAAAACCAAGGGCTTAGCAGAAATGCTAGGCCCTTTTTGTCTATACGGACGTATCAGGGGACATTTCTGCCTGGGAGTGTCTTTACAACGGGACACGGCGGCGCCCAACGTGCCAACCTGAAACGGTCAACTAGCGGTCGCTGCAGCGTGGAGGCTATTTCGCCTTGGCGAGTCATCCAT
Organism: Steroidobacteraceae bacterium; assembly: GCA_035317945.1. GTDB lineage: Bacteria > Pseudomonadota > Gammaproteobacteria > Steroidobacterales > Steroidobacteraceae > Bog-1198. Next base: position 1,433 of record DATHFW010000032.1, read on the forward strand.
CGGGCCCGCGTTGAGTGTCCCTGCCTACCGCTGGAGCAGACGGACAGGTACCGCGCGATGAACGAGTGCGACGAGCTGCGCCTGCCTTTGCGTGTTCGTCTTCAGAAAGACATGGCGCAAATGAACTCGAGCCGTACCCTTGGTCATGGACAGTCGCTGCGCCACGTCGTCCAACGCATCCCCGCCGGCAAGGCCTTCCGCCAGGAGCGCCTCGGTTGGCGTAAGCCCGAACATGAGCCGCAGAACGCGGGCGAGGCCCTGTGGCACTCGCTGCACGTCGTCGATTACAACCAGCAGGCGCGCCGTTGACGACATCCCCGTCGACTCCACGTGAGGCATCGACAGCGCAAAACAGGTGACCGACGCGGTCGACGTGTCCGACATGCGCAGCGCAACTGGCGCCGGACACGCCAACCCAGTGCCCGCTACCGTGGCAGCAGTTGCGCGGATCGCTGATTGCAGTTCTGTGTTGCCCTTCAGGGACGAAGCAACCAGACGACCATAATGGGTCGTCAGGCAGCGGCCGCGCGCGAGTTCCTCGATGGCCGCGCGATTGGCAAAGAGAATGCGTCCGTTGGCATCGAGCACCAGCGATGCGCCTCCGATCGCTTCAATGGCCTCTTCGAAGCCGCGCGTCGCCCGGTCGCCGCTGGCGAGGCGTCCGCGCAGGCGCAGGGCTTTGCAG
>DATHFW010000033.1:0-4598 GCA_035317945.1 Steroidobacteraceae bacterium
GCGACCATCCAGACCACGCTCTCGGCTGCAAAGCAGTCGAGCGTCATCTGAGAAATTTTCTCGCGGATGAGACCGAATTCGGCGATCGGCTGATTGAACTGCCTGCGGCTCTGCGCCTGGGCCGCCGACAGGGCAATCAGCGCCTTCATGCCGCCGACCGCGCCGCCGCCAAGACCCGTACGGCCATTGTTCAATATCGCCATCGCTACCTTGAACCCCTTGCCCTCCAGGTCCAGCACGTTCTCGGCGGGTACCTGGACGTCCGTAAAATTCACCGTGGTGGTCGATGAGGCACGGATTCCCATCTTGTCCTCGTGATGCCCATGGCTCACCCCCGGCCACGCCGCCTCTACCACGAAGGCGGTTATTTTGCCGGAGGGAGATGACGTTCGTGCGAACACCGTGTACAGGTCGGCAATGCCGCCGTTGGTGATCCAAATTTTCTCGCCGTTCAAGGTCCAAGAACCATCGGGATTCTTGACCGCCTGCGTGCGAATGGAAGCGGCATCCGAACCCGCGCCCGATTCGGTCAGACAAAACGCGGCAATCATTTCGCCGCTGGCCAGTTTCGGCAGGTAGCGGGTGCGCTGTGCGGGAGTCCCGAACAACAAAATGCCTTTCATGCCGATGGAGCTGTGTGCGCCGATGGTGAGCGACACCGAACTGTCGTGCGAACTGCTCTGGCTCAATACGCGCGCATAGCCGGCGTTGGAAAGCCCCAAGCCGCCGTGCTCCTCGGGAATGATGAGGCCGAACAGCCCTAAATCGCGCAACCCCTGAATGAACTCCGCCGGCTGTGCCGCCTCACGGTCCCAGCGTTTGAAGTCCTCCCGTTTGGGGCCCAGGAATTCGTCGATGGCATCCACCATCATCCGCAGGACTTCCTGGTCCTTGTCCCGCAATTGCGGATAGGGAAACAGCTGGTCTTCGAGGATGCGTCCCGCAACGAGATTTTTGGCGACGCTCACCGCTACACCTAATCGGCGACGCGGTCTATGACGAGATCGAGCGCGCCGTCATGACCGACCTCATACGTAAGTTCGCCGTATAGATCGCCCGCCGCCGGCGTCGGCTGTCCGCTGAATGACACGCGAGCAGTAATGGAAACCCGACGCCCGCTCACCAGCACGCGCCCGGGCATCATGGAGTCCGCAGCCGACAGTTGCACCTGGGTGCCGATGGCGGCGCTGGTCAGTCGTTTTGCAGCAAGCGGCGGACCTTGGCTGCCGGGCTCTCGAGCAAAGACGAACAAAGGGGCCTCCGGTTTCAGGCGCGATTTCAATGCAGGCGCTAGGCGTATATTGACAGTGACCTGCACCGGTGCCGACCCCTCTACACTCGCGCTCGTCCCCACGGGCGACGCATTCGTCCCCGATTGCGCCGCAGGTCCCAGTTCGGCGATTCGCGCATCCAACATTTGCTCGATTTGCGGCGGCGGATGCAGATCCTTAAGCGCCTGCCAGCGGCTGCGAGCGAGCGCGCGATCGCCCCGGCTCGCTGCGGCAAAGCCGCCGTACAACAATGCCTTCGGATTGTCCGGCGTCAAGCTCAGCGCTTCCTCGAACAGTTGTGACGCGGGCGGCGTAATTTCTCCGCCGGCCCGCAATGACATGGCCTCGCCCAACCCCAAGGCGGCTTCCGCGCTCTTGGCGTCCAGGTGATGCGCGCGATCATACGCATTGACGGCATCGTCCAAGCGTTGCAGCGCTATATAAGAGCGGCCCATCATCAGCCAGCCCGCCAGATCGTTGGGATCATCGCGAAGATGCTGCTCGAGCTTGGCGACCATGGCGACGACATCGGGAGCGGCGGCGGCGGCTTGTGCTTGCGCCGGCGCGTGCCAATCCCAATTCGACCACAGCGGGTACAGTCCCGCGGCGGCGCCCGCCACCAACAGCGCAGCAAGCGCACCCACGAGACGGGTTTTTCTATCGCGCATCAGCGGTACGGCTACGACTGTCGCGGCGATCGCAGCCATGAGAGCCGCGACGACAAGGAAGGTGTTCATTCGTCCAAGGGCATTCGCGAGCGTTGTCGGACGACGCGGTAAATGATGGCGCCGCCCAATAGCAGCATGAAGAAAGGTGCGCCCCAAATCAGCGCCGTCTTCGGGCTCAACGGCGGCGCGAAGCGGACGAACTCGCCGTAGCGATCCGTCATGAACCTGAAAATCGCATCATCACTTTTACCCTCGACCAACATTTCGCGAACCTGGCGGCGCAGGTCCCGCGCCAGATCGGCATTGGAATCCGCGATCGACTCGTTTTGGCACTGCAGACAGCGAAGCTCCTTGGCGATGCGCTCGAAACGCACCTGCAGCTCCGGATTTTGCAGCTGACCATGGGCGTCCAAGCCGGCAGCCGGCGGCTCGGCGCAAGCGACGCCAAAACCTGCCAGCGCCACGGCCAGTGCCAGTGCCGGCAACCGGGCGTGAGATCCACGGCTCATGCCCCGCCCTTCTCTGCCGCAGCGATGCGCGGCAGGAACTCCTTTTCCCACACTTCCTGAGTCATGCCGGAGATGAGCTTGAAAATCACATTGCCTTGGCGGTCGACCAAGAAAGTTTCCGGCGCGGCATAAACTCCGAAGTCGATGGCCGTACGGCCCTCCTGGTCAAAGGCAACTTGGCTGTAGGGATTACCCAGTCTTTCCAGCCATTGTTTCGCCTTATCGCGTTCGCCCATACCATGATCAACCGACCAGTCGATTCCGATGATCGGCACTACATGCTGTTTGGAGATCGCCAGCAACGCCTCGTGTTCCACGCGGCACTCGACGCACCACGTACCCCATACATTCACTAGATACACCTGCCCCTTCAGGGTCGCGTTATTGACCGTGCGCGATGCGTCCAGCACATCCGGCAACGCGAACTCCGGCGCAGGCTTGCCGATCAGCGGCGAGGGCAATGCATGAATATCGCGTTTGGGATTGAGGCCAAACGCGAACAGCACGACGAGCGCGACAAAAGCCGCAAATGGCAGCAGGAATTTCCACATCAGGCGGAGCCCAATTCAGCGCGCGGATTCGGCGGGGAGACGACACCGGGCGAGGCGGCCGGAACCTTGACCCGATAGCGCCGATCCGTCGCCGCAATCAGTCCACCGAGCGCCATGACGATGGCGCCGAGCCAGATGTAACGCACGAGGGGCTTATATTGAATGCGCATGCTCCAGGCGTTGTCGCCCAAAGGCTCGCCCATGGCGACGAACAAATCGCGAGCCCAGTTCACCGAAATGGCGGCCTTGCTGTTGTCGGTCTGCTGCACCCGGAAATGGCGCTTTTGCGGCAACAGTGTGGTCACGGGCTTGCCGGCGCGAGTCACTTCGATCTGGCCTTGCACGGCATCGTAGTTCGGTCCGCGCACATCCGTGGTGTTCACGAACTTGAAATCGTAGCCGGCAATGGCGAAGCTGCCGCCCGGTTTCAGGGCCACGTCTTTCTCGATCTTGTAGCTCTCGACGCCGCTGGCGCCGATCGCGAACATGCCCACCCCCAAGTGGGCAATCGACATTCCGACAAGCGCCGCGGTGAGCGTTTGTTTCTGACGGAATCGCCGCAGCGGCTCGAGCACGGCAGAAAAGATAATCCAAAAACCAAAGCTGAAGCCGATGAGACCCACCGGGTGAAACTCTTTGAATACCAATCCCTGGATCGCGACCGACAACAGTGCCGCCGCGCCCAGCAGCCACCAGAGCGGCTTCGCCGTGACGGTGAGCTTGCCGCGGCGCCAGGCCGAATGCATCCCGATGGCCAGAAACACCATCAGCGGCAGAACAGGGACCAAGAACATCAGCGCGAATACCGGTGGTCCCACGGAGATCTTGCCGATCCCGAGGACCTCGTAGAGCAGCGGCGAGAGCGTACCCCACAGCACCAGCGCGGCCACGCTCACCAGAATGACGTTGTTCACGAGCAGGAAAAACTCGCGTGAAAATAATTCGAAGCCACCGGGCGCATACAGCTTCGGCGCCCGCCACGCATACAGGGTGAGTGAACCACCGATGGTCAGCACCAGGAACGCAAGGATATAAAGACCTCGCGTCGGATCCGTGGCGAAGGAATGCACCGAGACCAACACGCCCGAGCGCACCAGGAAGGTCCCCACCAGGCTCAAGGAGAAGGCGAATATCGCCAGCAGCAGCGTCCAGCTCTTGAAGATGCCGCGCTTCTCCGTGACGCTCAAAGAATGAATCAGCGCCGTTCCCACCAGCCACGGCATGAATGAGGCATTCTCCACCGGATCCCAAAACCACCATCCGCCCCAACCCAATTCGTAGTAAGCCCACCAGCTGCCGAGCGCGATGCCGATGGTTTGAAACAACCACGCGAAAATGGTCCAAGGCCGGGTCCACTTGGCCCAGGTCTGGTCCAAACGTCCTTCCAGCATGGCGGCGCAGGCAAACGCAAAGGCGACCGAGAACCCGACATAGCCGGTGTAGAGCATGGGCGGATGAATGGCGAGCGCAAAATCCTGCAGCACTGGATTCAAGTCAGCGCCATCTTGCGCGGCCGGAATCAAGCGCGCGAAGGGATTCGAGGTCCAGAGGGTGAACAACATGAAGCCCGAGCTGATCAGTCCCATGACACCCAGCACG
>DATHFW010000034.1:0-3764 GCA_035317945.1 Steroidobacteraceae bacterium
GTTGATATTCGATGCGGCGGCGCTCGATGCGTGGGTGCTCGAAGTCGGCATGGGCGGTCGACTGGACGCCGTCAATGTGGTCGATCCGCATGTCGCGGTGGTCACGAGCATTGGCCTTGATCACCAGGAATACTTGGGCGATACGCTCGAGGCCATCGCGAGGGAAAAAGCCGGTATTTTCCGCGCAGGGCGTACTGCCGTGATCGGCGGGCGCGAGCCATCTCCGGTACTCGAAAGCATGGCGCGTGCCGTGAAAGCGCCGCTGAAGCGGCTCGCCATCGAATACAACTACATTTTAGACGGCCTGGGCTGGCGCTACCGCGGAACGCACTGGGACTTGCCCCACCTGCCGGCGCCCGCGCTATTGGGCGACACTCAATTCACCAATGCCGCGACAGCTATCGCTGCACTGGAGGAAATCGCCCCGCGTCTCACCATCGCGGCCGGTGCGGTCGCGCAAGGGCTATCACAGGTGCGCTTGGTGGGGCGCTTCCAAGTGATCAAAGCCGCGGCCGATTCGCCGACCTGGGTGTTGGACGTCGCGCACAATCCGGACGCGGCGCGCGTGCTCGAGCGGAATCTGAACTCGAGCCCGATACCGGGCAGGACTCTTGGCGTGTGCGGAATTCTCGCGGACAAGGACGCATCGAGTATCGCGGAAATCCTGGACGATGCCATCGATGAATGGTGGTGTGCATCGATCGATGGAGCTCGCGGGCGAAGCGGGGAGGAGTTGGCGAAGGCGGTGCGAGGCAAGGTCGCGACCAACGTCATGGCCGCCGATAGCGTCGCTGCCGCATGCGCCGCAGCTCTGAAGGCCGCGACTCCGCAGGATCGAGTCGTGGTGTTCGGCTCGTTTCACATCGTCGGGCCGGCGCTCGATTGGCTCGAGACCGCAGGAATCCTGCCGCCCGCAGCGCTTCCCGAATATACTCCGCCGTAATGGATCGTCGCGTCAAAGAACGGCTGATCGGCGCATCGATCTTGGTCGTGCTCATCGTGCTGGTGGTGCCCGAATTGTTGTCGGGCCCCAAGTCTGCCGTGCCGCCGGCCACGCCTCCGGCAATCTTTCCGGTGAATGCGCCTGAGGCCACTCGAAACGTCACGCTGGATCTAACCACCAGCAAGGCTACGGCGAATTCCGAGGCCGAGCCGGCGGAGGCTCAAGATTCCTCCGCTTCGGCAGCGAGCGCCGCCAAGGGCGGTGAGGCGGCGCCGACCCCCGCACCGTCGACTGGCGGATCGTCATCCACTGCCGTGTCGACGAACGCCGCGCCAGCGAGCCCCGCGCCAACGAGCCCCGCGCCGGCGAGTTCCACACCAACGAGCCCCGCACCGGCTATCGCGCCATCGGCGACTGCCAAGCCCGTTGAAACCGCAGCGCCGTCCCCCATATCCGCACGTGCCGCTTGGGCGGTGCAGCTGGGCAGCTTTGCCAGCCGCACGAACGCCGATAACTTGTCGCGCCAGTTAAAAGGGAAGGGTTTTTCAGTTTACGTATTGTCGGGTGGTTCAGGCGCCTCTGTACGGTACCGGGTGCGCGTGGGTCCCCTGGCGGATCGGGACTCAGCCGAGCGGACGGCCGCAAAGCTCAAGTCCATCGGGCATGCTTCGAGCCTTGTGGCCCCCGCCGGCTGATTTGGCATTTTGGCGACGGATTCACGACGGCTCAGGGCCTATGTCCGGTAGAATATGCGTCAGGCGTGAGGAGATTAGCGATTGACCGGCGCAGACGTTCTTATCGTGTTGGTTCTGTTGGGGTCAACACTGATCGGCGTGCTGCGCGGCTTTATACGAGAAGCGGTCTCGCTGGTCTTCTGGATTCTCGCCATCTGGGCCGCTTGGAAGCTCGGCGCTGCCGTCGAACCGCATCTCGGCGGCTTGCTCGCCGATCCGAGCATTGCACCGTGGGTCGGGCGCTTGGTGGTTTTGGTGCTGGTGCTCCTGTTGGGCTGGGTAGTGGGCATGCTGCTGAGCTACTTCACGCGCAGCTTGGGGCTAGGACCGCTGGACCGGGTCATCGGACTTTTTTTCGGCATCGTGCGCGGCATGGTGTTGGTCGGACTGTTGGTCATCGGCGGCGAGCTGCTGCACTTGAACCAAGAGGAGTGGTGGGGCCGGTCGAAGCTGGTTCCCTACGGTGAGACCATCGGTGATTGGCTGCGGGCGATGGTCGGCGAGAAAGGTGAACCTTGGGCAAAGCTCGAGCGATTGACCGGAGTCAAAGTCAGGCCGAAGTAGCGGAGGTCCCCCATGTGCGGAATCGTCGGAATGGTCGGTACGAGTGCAGTCAACCAACGCATCTATGATGCGCTGACAGTACTTCAGCACCGGGGTCAGGATGCCGCCGGCATCATGACTGCGCAGGACGGTGAACTGTTCATGCGCAAGGACTCAGGCCTGGTGCGCGATGTTTTCCAGCAGAAGCACATGCTCAAGCTCAAGGGCAACATCGGTATCGGCCATGTGCGCTATCCCACCGCGGGTGCCGACAGCGCACACGACGCGCAGCCTTTTTACGTAAATTCCCCCTACGGCATTTGCCTTGGCCACAACGGTAATCTGACCAACGCGCGCGAGCTGACCGAGGTACTGGTGCGCGAAGACCGCCGGCACCTCAACACCGGATCGGACTCCGAAGTGCTGCTCAATGTACTGGCGTCCGAACTCGAGCGCGTCGGCACGCCTCGCGTGACGCCGGCGGACGTGTTCGCGGCGGCCAATGCCGTGTATCGACGCTGCCGCGGCGGATACGCGGTAACGGCCATGGTGATCGGCCACGGCATTTTGGGATTTCGCGACCCCAACGGCATTCGACCGCTGGTCGTCGGCAAACGCGAAACCAAGAAAGGCACCGAGTGGATGCTGGCCTCCGAGAGCGTCGCGTTGGATATGCTGGGTTTCGATATGGTCCGGGACGTAGCGCCCGGCGAGGCAGTGTTCATCGACGAACAAGGCCGCTTCTACGCGCAGCAATGCGTGGCGATGGCGCGTCATACGCCGTGCATTTTTGAGTATGTGTATTTTGCCCGGCCGGACTCGATCATCGACAACATCTCGGTCTACAAGGCGCGGCTGCGCATGGGCGAGCGGCTCGCGGAGAAGATCAAGCGCGAACGGCCGGAGCACGGAATCGACGTGGTGATCCCCATTCCCGACACCAGCCGCACCAGCGCCGTACAGGTCGCGCAACTGCTCGGGGTCAAGTATCGCGAGGGATTCATCAAGAACCGCTACATCGGCCGCACTTTCATCATGCCGGGTCAGGAACAGCGCGCCAAATCAGTGCGCAGCAAATTGAATGCGATCGATCTGGAATTCCGCGGCAAGAATGTATTGCTGGTGGATGACTCGATCGTGCGCGGCACCACCTCGGCGCAAATCATCGACATGGCGCGGGAAGCCGGCGCCAAGAAAGTATTTTTTGCTTCCGCGGCGCCCCCGGTGCGCTACCCGAACGTGTATGGCATCGATATGCCGGACGCTTCGGAGTTGGTGGCTGCGGGACACACCGAAGACGAAGTGCGCGACATCATCGGTGCCGACTGGCTGATTTACCAGGACTTGGAAGATCTGGAACATGCCGTTCGTCACGACAATGCGAGTATCAAGGACTTCGACACCTCCTGTTTCTCGGGTGAATACGTCACGGGGGACGTGACGCCGGAGTATCTGGAACGCCTGCAGGGCGAGCGCTCCGACGAGGCTAAAGAGCAGCGTCGACAAGGCGCCGGTCGTGGACTCAAAGCCGTTCGGATTCTGTA
>DATHFW010000035.1:0-3260 GCA_035317945.1 Steroidobacteraceae bacterium
GAATCAACCGCTTTTCCGTTCACGGTTGCCGGCAACAACCCTCCACCCGTGAAGGCGTCCAGACAGGCTTGATCGAGCCTGGTAAAGCCAGTCGAGTGCGTGAGCCCGAGCTCATGCACTTCTCCGCGAGCAGACACCTTAACTTTCACCACGCATACGCCCTCTTCGTGCAAACGCGCGGACTCAGCGGGATAGTGCTTTTGCCCGATCCGTGGCCGATTATTGGGATCAACTTTAATCGGCGCTCGCCCTGGAACGGTGAGCCTCCAATTTACCGCCATTTCCAACGTGACGGTTGTTGGTTTGCCGTCGCGTATTGCCGGTTTTATATGCTTTCCCTGAAATGCTGCTAGGCATGCCTCGTCGAGACGGGGGTAGCCTGTGGAGAGTGTCAAGTTCGGATCTTCGACTTTGCCCTCCGCAGTGGCCGTGAGCTTGACAATGCATACGCCTTCCTCATTTCGGCGCTTAGATTCGAGCGGATAGTAATCGGCAAGCGCTACGGGATTCCAGCCGCCTAGAATGATGGCACACACAAGACGGACCGAAAGGGACTTGATCAACTTCAAGGCTCGCCTCACTCTCAGTGGAATCCCTGATTCGCGCTCGCGCGCCGCTAGGGTCTGCATCGTAATGTTGATTGGTTCGAGTATTCGTCAGGAGGGCTAAGAGGCCTCACGGCAACTGTTTCTTCGTTGCCGTGAGGCCTCTTACCCCTCCGCCTAATCCTCGTCGAAAATAATGACGCCGCGTCCTTGCTTGCCCTCATTCAGATCGGCAAAGGCCCGCGGTGCTTCCTCGATGGAATACGTGCGCGTGATCAATTCGTCGAGCTTCAGTCTTCCTGAGCGGTACAGACCGATCAAGCGCGGAAAATCGAGCTGCGGACGCGCCGATCCGTAGTAGCTTCCCGTCAAGGTCTTCTCGGTGGTCGCCACTTGTTGCGCGTTCAGCGTGATCTGATCCTTGGGATTGGAGATCCCGACGATCACCGCGGTACCGCCGCGACGCAGGACTCCCCATGCCATTTCCGAAATCTTGCCCACACCCACGCAGTCGAAGGCGTAGTCGGCGCCGCCCGCCGTCAACTTGTACAAGTCTTTGGCGGCGTTCGACTGACCCGTGATGTTGTAGCCATGCGTGGCGCCGAACTGCTTCGCCAACTCGAGTTTTTCATCACTGGTGTCAACGGCCACGATCATGCCGGCGCCGGCAATGGCGCAGCCTTGGATCGCATTCAAGCCGACGCCGCCGCACCCGAAAACCACCGCAATGGAGCCGGCCTGGACCTTGGCGGTATTGACGGCAGCGCCGACGCCGGTCATGACGCCGCAGGCGATCAATGCCGCGCGGTCGAGCGGCATGCTTTGGTCGATTTTCACGACGTTGCCCACGTGCACGGTTGCAAATTCGGCCATGACGCCGCATCCGCAAAAGACATTGAGATCTTTGCCCGCGGAGTCGCGCGTGCGCACGGTGCCGTCGGGCAGGGTGAACAGCGATTTGAGCGATTGCACGCACAGCTGCGGCCGGCCGGTCTGGCAATAATGGCAATGGCCGCACATGCTCACGAACGATGAAACCACATGATCGCCGACGGCAAAATTGTCGACGCCGTCGCCGACGGCGATCACCACCCCGGCGCCTTCGTGGCCAAGCACCAACGGCAGCGGATAGGGAATCGTGCCGTTGGTGGCCGACAAGTCGCTGTGACAGACGCCGCAGGCGGAGATGCGCACCGTCACCTCGGCGTGTTTTGGATCCGCCACTTCGATCGATTCCACCACGACGGGCTTGCCGACTTCGCGCGCCAAAACTGCTTTCGCCGATTGAGCCATGAGTATTCCTTGAAGATCCTAAGAGCGCGTGAGCGCAGCATAGCGCTGCAAATGCGTATCGCTGTCGCCGAACATGAGCTCCGCCGCCGTAAGACGTTTGAACCAGTGGCTGACGATGAGTTCATCGGTCATGCCCATGCCGCCATGCAATTGCACGGCTTGTTGAGCGACGAAGCGGCAGGACTGGCCGACGACTGCCTTGGCGGCCGACAGCGCGCGCCGGCGCTCGCAGACATTCTGATCGCTGCAGCGCAGGGCAGCCAGATAACTCATGGAGCGGGCCTGCTCCAAATGAATCAGCATATCCGCGATGCGATGCTGCAGGGCTTGGAAGCGGCCTATGGCGGTACCAAACTGCTGGCGCGACTGCACATAGGCGACCGTGGCATCGACGAGCGCCTGCATGACGCCGACCGCTTCGGCGCACAGTGCGCCGAGTCCGATATCCAGCGCCGCACCGATCGCCGGTAAGGCGCCGCCTTCGGCACCCAGCCTGCTGCTCTCAGGGACTTGCACGCCTTTGAGGTAGACATCCGCTGCACGCTGCCCATCGATGGTCGGGTACTGATCCAGACTCAATCCCTTCGCGTCACGGGGAACGCGAAACACCGAGACGCCCTTCGCGTCCTGCGCCTCGCCGGAAGTGCGCGCCGAAATCAGCAGCGTGTCCGCAGCGCCGGCGTGCAGAACCACGGCCTTGTGGCCATCGAGCCGGTAGCCGTCGCCGGATTTATGCGCGCGGGTCCGCACCCACTGGGTCTCGTAGCGCGAGTCGGGCTCGTAGTGCGCAAGCACGGCAATCGCATCGCCGGTGGCCATGCGCGTCAGCAGCTCGGCGGCCGCGGCCTCATCGGCGAAGGCGCGCAGCAGCGCCGTCGCGATCACGGCGCTGCTCAAAAAGGGCTCGAGCAGCAGACTGCGTCCGCAGGCCCCCATTACGCTCAAGGTTTCCAGCGGCCCAAATCCCAAACCGCCCTGCGCCACAGGAACATTGAGCGCGAGCACGCCAAGCTCTGCAAGCCCGGCCCACGCGGCCTTGTCCCACCCCGGCGGCGATGCATTGATGGTGCGAAATCTTTCGAAGGTGTACTGGTCGGTCAGATAACGATCGACCGTATCCTGCAGCTGTTGCTGCTCGTCGCTGAATTCGAAGTTCATGTGCTGGATCTCTCAAAGACCAACGATCATCTTGGAAATGATATTTTTCTGAATTTCGTTGGTGCCGCCGAAGATCGACAGTTTCCGCTGATTCATATAAGCCGCCGCCAAGGTCGCGGCATACTTCGGTCCCGGCGCCTCGCGAGTCGGGTCCGACTGCCAGCCGGCTTCCATGGCTTCGCGGCGAAATGGCAGCGCGTAGGGACCGACCGCACGCATCAAGAGCTCGGAAATGCGCTGGGCGATCTCGGTGCCGCGGATCTT
>DATHFW010000036.1:0-9240 GCA_035317945.1 Steroidobacteraceae bacterium
GGTACCAATCCTCTGTATGGCGTGCGCGCCGCGTACCACGTGTCCGAGGACATTTTTCTGGAAGGGTTTCTCGCCAGATCCAAGGCGGGAACCACCAGTCTCGAGGACGTATTTCCGAATATCACGGTTCTCAGCGACTCTGGGAGACGCTTCACGTATTACGACTTGGACGTAGGCTACAACGTACTTCCCGGCGAGATCTTTCTCGGACGAGGTCGCGCTTTCAACTCGGCCCTATACGTGACGGTCGGCATGGGCGACGTGAAATTTGCCGACAAGGACCAGTTCTCGCTGAACTTTGGAGTGGGTGAGCGGCTTCTGATTACCGACTGGCTGGCGCTGCATGTGGACGTCCGCGACCACATTTTCGAAACCAGCCTGACCGGACGCACCAAGAATGTCGACAACCTTGAAGCCACCATCGGATTGACCATTTTCTATTGATCAGGAGTAACGATCATGCTTAGGACTTCAACCCTATTGAAACGCTGTGCGATGGCGGCGATCGTCGTCGCCTCGACGGCGTTCGCAGCGAGCAGCGATGCCTCGGGCCCTGCGCCCGCTTTCACGCTGACGAGCCTCGGCGGCCAGCCAAGCGGCCTGAGCGCATACAAAGGCCAGGTTGTGATGGTCAATTTCTGGGCGACCTGGTGCGGACCGTGCCAACAGGAAATGCCGCTGCTGGATCAGATGTACAAAAAGTACAAACCGGCGGGATTTACGCTCATCGGCGTCAATGTCGACAAGGAAGCCCCTGCGGTCAAGGAACTGCTGACGCGCAAGCCGGTCAGCTTCCCCGTGCTCCTCGATCCTGCGAACCAAGTGAGCAAGGCCTATCACGTGGATGAAATGCCGAGTTCCGTCATCATCGACCGCAAAGGTCAGATTCGCTACATTCATCGCGGCTACAAGCCGGGCGACGAAAACGATTATCAAGATCGCATTCGTCAACTCATCCGGGAGTAACTCGTGCGGCCCCGACCAATCCTGCTGTTCGCCACCCTCTCGGGCGCCCTGCTGCTGTGTAGCGCCTGCAGCATCCAACCCTGGGTAAAGCCCTACGAGCGTGACCGATTGGCGGATCCGATCATGGCATGGGACCGCGACGCCATTTCCAACGCGTATTTGGACCACATTCGTGAATCCAGAGAAGGATCGCGCGGCGCGACCGGCGGCGCGGGCGGCGGCTGCGGCTGCAATTGACGAGCACGCATGGATCGTAAGCACACCTTCGCTCGCGCAGCAGTGATCGCTGCTTTGCTGCTGGTTCGCAGCACGATCGCAGATGTGCTTCCCGACAATCGGGCGGATGTCTTTTACAGCAAGTACAGCGGCGGCGGCATGGACATCACCGGCTATTCCGCAACGGCGCGCGCGAAAATCACGGAGAATTTCGCGGTCGAAGCCAATTATTTCATCGACAAGGTCAGCGGCGCTTCGGTCGATGTCTTGAGCCAAGCGAGCGTCATCAAAGATACACGCAAGCAAAAAAGCGGCACGCTGGAATACCTGCACGACAAGACCACTTACACGGCCTCGTATATGTCGAGCGTGGAGCGCGACTATATCTCGGATACAGCGAGCTTCTCGCTGAGCCAGAGCATGTTCGGCGATTTGACCACGGTGACGCTGGGATTCGCGAACACCAAGAATAAGATCGGCCAAAACCACGGCGGCACCGATACGCCCGACGTCACGTGGCTGGGGCACGCCTTGACCCGCGCCTACAGCGCCGGCGTGTCGCAGATCATCACCAAGAATCTCATCGCGGATGTGAACCTTCAGGTCATCACCGATGCGGGATATCTGGCGAATCCGTACCGGTTGACCCGCTTTCTAGATCCGACCCAACAGATCGGCTACGGCCTCGCCAACCAAGTGTATCCCGATACGCATACCAGCACGGCGGTGCAGGTCCAGGCGAAATATTACCTGCCCTACCGCGCCGCCGTGACCGGCCTGTATCGCTACTTTACCGATACCTGGGGCGTGGTCGGCAACACCTATGAGCTCGATTACACCCATCCGATACGCAACAAATGGATATTCGAAGGACGTGCGCGCTACTACAAGCAGAGTGCGGCCACCTTCTACAGCGATCTATTTCCCTTTGCGAACTCGCAGAATTTCACCGCGCGCGATCAAAATCTCGCCGCCCTGGACAACATTACGATCGGAGCCAAGGTTACCTATGCGTTTTTGCCGGACGGCTGGAAGTTTTTCAAGCGCGGCACGGTAACGGGCGACGTGAGCCGGATTCGTTTCAACTACCACGACTTTCGCGATATCCGGGATTTTGGCGTCAAGCAAGGCTTCGCTCCGGGTGACGAACCGCTCTATAACTTCAGCGCAATGGTCTATCAGCTCTACGTGTCGATGTATTTCTGACCCGATCTGACCTGCCCGCGCCACCAAGAGAGCAGCATCGGGGCGAGCGCAGAACAAATGGCAAGCGTATCGGCTACCCAGTCCCAGAAATCCTTGTCCCGGTGCACCATCGGCAGCCCCTGCGCGATTTCTATCAGAGCTCCAAACCCCGATAACAGCGCGGCCACGACAAACAGATTTTGCTTCGGGAACGCGGCGACTGCCAGGCCCGTGAGCACATAGAAAGCAATGAAGTGCGTCGCCTTATCCCAGGCTGTCAGGTGCACGACAAGCGATGGGGGCATCACCGCGCTGTAAAAAGTGAAGATCACCGCGGCGAAGAATACGAGTCGCGCAACTTTCATCAATAGCGATATGCTTGCCACTTAAGGTCCCAAAAACGATCAGGATAGCAGGAAGGGTGCGCATGAGCCGATCCACACTTGTAGCCGCCGCCGTCACGCGCAGGGCGCTGTTGAAAAACTTGAGTATGGCAGCCGCGGCAGGCGTACTGCTGGCTCCCCGGCAGTCGCAGGCAGCCGAGCCGCCGCATCTCGACGTCAAGGATTCCGCCGCCGTGAAGTTAGGCTACGTCGAGAATGCGAGTCAGGTCGACGTCAAGAAATACCCGGCCTACGTCAAGGGTTCCAACTGCGAGAACTGCCTGCTGCTGCAAGGCGCCGCCGGCGCGCACTATCGTCCCTGCAATTTGTTCCCGGACAAGCTCGTTTCGGCCGGCGGCTGGTGCAGCGGCTGGAGCGCGGAAATATAGGCATTGCTGACCCGCACGCCAACGGCGGGGAAATCGACGAAAAACCCATCGATGCCGCGATCCAGGTATCGCCGGATCTCGCCTTCGAGGTTGCCGTGAGCGCCGGGCGCCGTGCCTATTTTGAGATCTTCCGGCAGGAACTCGTTTTCCGCTCGGAACGTCCAGACGTGTACGCGCAGATTGGCCGCATGCGCCGCTTGTACCGCTTCAGGCGTGGCCAGCGCCTTAGCGATACCGATCGCATCGGCATGTTTTGCAATCTCGCCCAAGTCGCCGAGTTCATGTTCCAACAGCTGAACGAGCGGCAACTTCGTCATGTCGCGCAGCTGCCGCAAGTTGTGCGGATCGAAGGATTGAATGAATACCGGGGAGCCGCTATTCGCATAGCCATAGCGCTTCAGAGTATCCAATAGCGCCAATTCCAGCGGCAGGCCGATTCGTGCGAAATGAGCCGGATGCTTGGTTTCCGGATAGACGCCGATGGGCCGATTTTTGCCTGCGCGGCCGTTCGCGCCTAGAACCAACTGCATGATTTCATCAAAGGTGGGCACGCTGAAACGGCCGTCGTAGGGCAAGTTTTGCGGGCGCAAACTGCCCAGGCGCTCCCGCGCACGCAGGCGCTTGATCTCCGACAGTGAAAAGTCTTCGGTAAACCACCCGGTCATGGACTCGCCATCGATGATCTGGGTGCGGCGGCGTGAGGCGAACTCCGCATGCTGCGCCACGTCGGTCGTGCCGCCGATTTCATTTTCGTGCCGGGCGATGAGCACGCCGTCGCGAGTCATCACCAAATCCGGTTCTATGTAGTCCGCGCCTTCGTCGATCGCCAGGCGATAGGACTCGATCGTGTGTTCCGGGCGCTCGCCGCTCGCGCCGCGGTGCGCAATGACGACTATTTTAGACAAGGGAGGGCTTGCCCATGAGTGCGCCAGTCTAACGCACACCGAGAGACAAGGCTCCGTTGCAGCGGAGCCTTTCCCTTGAGTCGATGCCTCGCCTAGCGCGGTGGCGCTAGCAGTTCATACGGCTCGTGTGCTGACATCGGGCTGGCTGAGCCGGGAATCCATGGCGAGCGTTGCTCGACACGTCCCAAACCCCAATCCTCGCGAAGCGAGGTGGGCTGGGCCGCGAACGCGGCACAGAATGCGAATGCAGCCGCGGCAGCAACCGTAACTCTTCGACGATACATACCTTTCTACCTAGCTTACGCGGCGTGCGGCGGATGAACCGGCGGCATATCAAGTGCTGCGGCATGCGGCGGGTGAACCGGCGGCATATCGAGTGCTGCGGCGTGCGGCGGATGAACCGGCGGCATATCCAGTAGCCGGGCATGCGGGGGCGCGATTGGCGGGATATCTAGTACTACGGCGTGTGGGGGTGCGACCGGCGGCATATCGAAAGCGCCAAAAGCGGAACTGGCGACCGCACAGCCTGCGACCAAAGCGACTAGACTTACCTTCATATAAATGCTCCGATTTGAAAATTTGACGAAGACCACGAGATCAGACGCCACGAGGGTGGTGTGCTTAGTTAAGCGACAAACCGTCGTGATTCCCCTCACATTGCCCAACAATGTATGATTAGGGGAATGCCTGACACGACAGCGGGATCCGAACCCTTATGCGGTTGTTGAGTAAAAGTTCATGCAGGTGCCGGCCAATTTCACGCAGCTACTGACCGAA
The DNA here is from genome assembly GCA_035317945.1 of Steroidobacteraceae bacterium. Lineage (GTDB taxonomy): Bacteria > Pseudomonadota > Gammaproteobacteria > Steroidobacterales > Steroidobacteraceae > Bog-1198. The sequence continues at coordinate 4,822 of DATHFW010000036.1, forward strand.
TGGCGCTCCGGCCAGCCTCAGGCGCTGGACCGTCTAACCCCCCTGGTTTACGACGAACTGCGCCGATTGGCGCGCGGTTATATGCGCGCAGAACGCGGCAGCCATACGCTGCAAGCCACCGCGGTTGTTCATGAGGCGTTTCTTCGCCTAATTCAGGCGAATGTCGATCTTCAAGACCGCGGGCACTTTTTTGCTTTGGCGTCGCGGCTGATGCGCCGGGTGCTGGTGGATCATGCGAAGTCGCGCTCGCGGGTCAAGCGCAACGCCGGCATTCGCGATCTGGCGGCCGAGGAATCGGCACTGGCACTGCCGGAACTCGCGATCGATGTCGTCGCGCTGGATGATGCGCTGGAGAGCCTGCTGCAGCTCGAGCCGAGGCTCGCACAGGTGATCGAGCTGCATTATTTCGGGGGCATGACTTACGACGAAATTGCGGCGGCTGTGGATGCCTCGGCGGCCACTGTGCACCGCGACATACGCCTCGCACGGGCTTGGCTTCTCAGCGAGATCGGCGGCGCTGGATCATGATTCCGCGCGTACGTTGGCAGCAAATCCAGTCCTTGTTCGAGCAATTGGTGGACATGGAAGGCGCCGAGCGCGTCGCGCATTTGGACAAGAGCTGCGGCAACGACTCCGACCTGCGCATGTCGGTCCAGTCCCTCCTGACTTTGGATGCGGCCGGCGACGACCCGCTGCTGAACGCGGTCGGCGCAGCCGCCGAATCGCTGCTCGATGATCATCGCGATCGCCTGATCGGCACTCGCGTCGGTCCTTATCGAATCGTTTCGATCCTCGGCCATGGCGGCATGAGCACGGTGTACCGCGGCGAACGCGATGATGCGCAATACCATCAAACCGTCGCCATCAAGGTCCTTCAGCACGCGTCCGTGCATCCGCGCCTACGCAGCCGATTGCACAGCGAACGCCACATCCTGGCGACGCTTGATAATCCCTCGATCGCACGACTGATAGACAGCGGCGACCTCGAGGATGGAACGCCTTACCTGGTGATGGAATTTGTCGATGGCGAACCCATCGATGTCTACTGCGATACCCGGACTCTGTTCATTCGCGAACGCATCGAGCTGTTCATCGCGGTCTGCGGCGCCGTGCACTATGCGCACCGCAATTTGGTGGTGCATCGGGACATCAAGGCATCGAATATCTTCGTCACTGAGGAAGGTGCGCCCAAGCTGCTGGATTTTGGTATCGCGAAACTGCTCGCGCCGGAAAGTCTATCGCACACGCTGCCGGTGACCCGCCTGCAGGAGCGGATTCTGACGCCCGAGAACGCGGCGCCGGAACAAGTGCTCGGCCGCTCGATTACCACGGCGACGGACACCTACTCCCTGGGCGTGCTCCTTTACCTGCTATTGACCGGCCGCTCGCCATATCGCTTGCTGAGCTACAGCCAACTGCAACTCGAGCGTGCGATCTGCATGGACGACCCGACGCGTCCGAGTCAAATGGTGATCGCCAAGTTAAAGGGCGAAAGCGACAGTGATCGAAGCCGCATCTCGGATCGGCGCGGACTGTCGCCGCAGCGTCTGCGCACCCGCTTGAGCGGGGATTTGGATGCCATTGTCGCCATGGCCATGCGCAAGGAACCGGACCGGCGCTACACCTCGGTCGAAGCGCTCGCCGAGGACTTGCGAAGGCATCTATCGGGCCAGCCGGTACGGGCGCGCCAGGGTGACTGGCGTTACAACTCCGTCAAGTTCCTGCGCCGCAACCTGCTCCCGGTCGTGGCAACGGTGTCCTTGTTCATAGGCCTCGTGACCATCGCAGGCGTAACGCTCTGGCAGAATCACCGCATTGGAATTGCACGCGACGCCACCGCCCAGGAGCGCGACCGGGCGCAGCAGGTGTCGGCATTCATGGTCGATGTGTTCTCGCGTGCAGATCCATTCAACGCGCAAGGCCGGCAGGACACCGCCAAAGATTTGCTCGCTCAAGGCGCCGAAAAAATAAAGGCCAACTTGAATCTACAGCCGGAGGTGCGAGCGCAGCTTCTCGAGAGCATTGGTCTCGCCGACCGGCGGCAAGGGCTGAGTGAAACGGCCATTCCCTTGTTCGAGCAGGCAGTGAGTATTCGCCGCGAGGCGCACCCCCTCGACCGCCGCAAGCTTGCGGCAGCACTGGCGAATTTGGGCCGGGCGCAAACCGACGCCGGGCGCTTTGTCGGTGCGGAAGCCAACATCCAGCAAGCCCTGTCACTCTCGCAGGATGGCAATGCGCCGCCGTCCGCGGAAACCGCCGACATCTTGTTTCAATACGGGCACTTCGTGCTCTCTGCAAAAAGCGATCCGGTTCGCGCCACCAAGCTATTGACTGAAGCTTTAGCCATATATCGCAGCGTTCCCGGCGATCAGCACTTGGCGATTGCCTCAACCTTGAGCTCTCTCGCCTCCCCCGCGATCTGGTCGGGGGACTTTGTGATCGCTGAGCAGTATCAGCGCGAGGGCCTGAATCTGCTGCGCTCCACCGTCAGCCACAACTATCCGGATTATGCGGCGTCTCTGGAAGGACTCGGCTACATACTGACGGAGCGCGGAAAATACGCCGAAGCCGAACAGATACTGAATGAGGCCTTGCAGATTGAGCGTGGCGATTTCGGCGAAGATAATCAGCGGGTGGCGAATATCGAAGCCAACTTGGGCACGATTTACCAGCGCACAGGCAACCCCGTGCGCGCCATGGCCTTGACCGAGGACGCGTTGCGAATCGCCACCGCCAGTCAGGGGCCCACTCACTACATGGTTGGCTACTTTACGGATGCGCTCGCGAATCTGTATCTCGCAACGGACAATTGGACCGCTGCCGAGAACTACGCGCGTCAAGCACTCGCGATCTACTCGCAGTCGTTGCCGGCGCGCCATTCGTATGTAGCCGCGACTCGACACCTCATCGGTGAAGTACTCTTGCGCCGCGGACAATTCGCGGCGGCCGAGGTCGAGCTTCGCGCGGCATTGGATATTGATATAAGTTTGGAGGGCGCAGGCAATTGGCGGGCTGCCCGCACCGAAGCGAGCCTGGGCTGGCTGTTGATTTCTGAAGACAAGGCGAGCGAGGGTGAACCGATGCTCGTGTCGGCGCGAAAGCAGCTGTTGACGACCTTGGGTCCGCAGCATCCTGAAGTCAGGCTGGCGACCTCGCGGCTGGCTGAATACTATCGCGCGCATCACCGTGACGCCGAAGCGGTGAAGATTCTTTCATCGACCTGAAGGTCGCCTCGCCATTGCGGTAAACTACCTGCAATACTGGAGGGCTCCTCGATGCCAAACGGAAAAAAGCCGATTGCAGCACTGCTGGCGGCGATATTTGCCGCAGCAATTGTAAATGTTGCGCAAGCGGGTGCGCGCGAAGAAGGCCGTCTGCTCACCGCAACCGAAGTGTTGGAAGAGGTCAGGGCCATGCCTGACGTGCGGCTGCCCGATACGCTCCTGGCGCATGCCTACGGAATTGCCGTGATACCCGACGTCACCAAGGTCGCATTCATCTTCGGCGGGCGGCATGGCAACGGTGTGCTGTCGGTGCGGGATAAACTTACCGGTCCTTGGAGCAATCCGGTTTTCATTTCATTGACCGGCGGTAGCTGGGGATTCCAAGCAGGCGCACAGTCCTCCGACATCATCTTGGTTTTCACCACGAAGGCCGGCATTGAAGGCATCGCCGGGGGCAAACTCACGTTGGGCGCTGACGCTTCCGTGGCGACCGGCCCGGTCGGGCGACAAGGCTCCGCTGCCACCGATATGAGCTTCAATGCCGAGATTTATTCCTACGCGCGCACGCGTGGGTTGTTCGGCGGTATTGCCTTGGACGGCAGCGTCATTTCCATCGACCGCTCAGCGAATGCGTCTCTGTATCATAAGAGCGGCGTCACCGCGTCGGAGATCTTCTCGGGGCAGGCGCCGGTGCCTCCGGCCACCGCGCAACGCTTTCTCGAGCGGCTGGCTCAGGCGACAGGGACCGCGGTGCGAGCCTCACCCGTTCCGCAGGCGGATGTGCCCGCGACTGCCGGACAGCCGCCCGGTGCAGCGCCCACTACTGCCGAGCCCGCTCGCACGTACCCGTTGGAAGAACAGAAGAAGTGAATTTGAGAATTTGAGCGGCCCCGTCAGCCGCGCAAACTCTCAAATGGGCCGGATTTGCTGACGTAGTCAGCGGGTAGCGCCAGCGCAGAGAAGTCCCTCGGCGTGTCGGTCACCATCACCATCAAGCGATCGGCCCCCTTCGGCCCGGGCGCCCTCATGTATGATTCGAACCGGCCGGCAGAATAACAAAGGATACAATGCGTTGATATTTCGCTGCAGCGGAAAGAGCGGATTTTCCGCCGAGGTTTCCGACCATCCGCAGCGTGTCGAGGCACGAAAGCTCGAACGCGAGGTTTTGGTTCACTTCACAGACGTTGCCTGCATT
>DATHFW010000037.1:0-3903 GCA_035317945.1 Steroidobacteraceae bacterium
CCGATTCGAGCACGAAGTCACCGATGTGCGCGCCCGATAAGTGCGCGCTCATTCCCTCGTTGCGAAATTCGGCTTTCGTGGTGAGATTTTCAGCCGGCTGCCAGCCCTCGCTGTAATCCAAGGTCATACCCTCGATGGTACAGCGCGCCAGAAAAATGCCGCCGCCCTCGCGAAACGGAAAACTACGCACAGGGCCTTGAAACAAGACGTTGGCCCGCACCATGCGGCCCGCCAGGAATGCCCGATTCAGCCACGCAAGGCCCCCGGGCGAGATCAACCCTCTCGGCAAGTAATTGCGCGCATTGGCCACATTGCCGTTCGCGATGGTGCTGACCAGTGTCAGACGCGGCGAGGAACCATCGGCCGGTTGGTGCCAAGCCATTTGCCCACGAATATCGGCATCGTGAGTTTTCACCTCCCAGTCGGGTGAGGCAATCAACAGTTCCTGCGCGGTCCGCTTCCAATACACGTTTATTCTGAGGCGCTCCAAGTCCACAGCTTGCGGAAACTGAGTGGGCCAATGAAACACCGCAACGTTCGAATCGATGATGACCTGTCCGCCGCTCTCATTGCCGGCAATCGAGCCTGCCACACCGCGCATGCCGGGCGCGCCGCCGACCGATGCGTAGCCCGCGCGCTGAAATTTTGCCCGAACTTGCATGCGCCACGGATCTGCAACTTTGTCGCGCTCAAACGCGATCGAGGTATCGGTCCACTCGCCGCTCGGTGCAAGCTCGCGAAGCCGGTCCCGAAGATCCTTCTGCGGCAAGAAGCCGGTGAGCGGCAGCAGGGTCTCCGCGCGCAAATAGTCGGCGCTGGCTCGCACGCTCAACAGGCCGGCCTCGCCTTCCTGCCAACCGACCTCGAAGGCGGACTCGGGGTCGCGGCGCCCGACGCGAACCCGCTTGCCGGTGAGGCTCCAAAGATCGCCCGTGTGCTCCAGGGTCAGTGCGCCGTTCATTTGGTCGAACTTGGCGATGGGCCCCTCGGGCAGTTGCGTGACCACATTGATTGCCCCGAAATCAACATCGGCACGCGCCAGCACCGCACCATGGCCGGTTGCAGCCACCTCGAACGCGCCTGTACCTGCATCCAAGTTGCCCAGGATGTCCGGCAGCAGCTGATGCCAGCCCGGAAAAGAGATATCGCGCACCCGTGCCAGCGCATCCCAGGCCAGTGTCTGCACCTCACCGGCGCCGCGCGCGTTTCCCTTGAAGGTCACGGTTCCGCCCAGCACCCCGGGGAGCAGGGCACTGAACTCGAGCGTGAGGTTCTCCGAGTCGCGCCGCGCGTCAATGTCCACGTCTTGCAATATCAACTGCGGCAGAGCGGCGTTCCAATCTTGCATCGTGAGCACGGCGTGACGAATCACCACCCTTCCCGCCGGCAAGTCATTGAGGGTAAGCGCTCCGACGCTTGAATCCTCGCCGCCCAGCTCGATCTCCGAGGCCACCGCAAAGCGGTGGGGCCCCAGGCGCGCGACGGCAATGGCCGGTGAGTCGACTTCAATTCGGCCCGCCAACAATTTGCCGCTGCGAATCAGCTGCCAAATATCCGCGGCAACCCTGCCTCCCGCTGCGCGCGCCAGCACGCGCTGATCATCCTTGGAGCGCAGTTCCAAGCGATCAAAATAAAGCTCCGGACCGTACCAACGAAACGCCGGTGAGACGCGTGCAAAACCGATGTGATAGCCGGTCTGCGCATGAACCCATTCCTTGATTTCCGCTTCGTAGCGAGGCGCCCGGTCGAGCGCCAGCTTGAGCGCCAGCATCAACAGCAGCACGAGAACCACCAGCCCCGCGAAGCATAACCCCAAGACTTTGCCGGCCTTGCGAATCATTACATCAGCACGACGTCGTATTGATCGACCGTGTAGAGAGCTTCGGTCTGCAGGCGTATGGGTTTGCCCGTGACCAATTCCAGTTCGCCCAAGGCTGAGGACTCTTCGTCGAGCAGACGCTCGATCACGTCCTGATGCGCCAATACCATCAATTGTTGGCACTCGAACTGGCGCGACTGCCGCACGATTTCACGAAACACTTCGTAGCAAACCGTTTCCACTGTTTTGACAAATCCGCGGCCTTCGCATGTAGGACAAGGATGGCACAGGAGATGCTCCAAGCTCTCGCGCGTGCGCTTGCGCGTCATTTCCACCAAGCCCAACGGCGACACCGAGGAGATGTTGGTTTTGACGTGATCCTCATTCAACGCGCGTTCCAGCGCCTGGATGACCTGCCGGCGGTGCTCGGACTCCTCCATATCGATGAAATCGATGATGATGATGCCGCCTAAGTTGCGCAATCGCAGCTGCCGCGCGATGGTCACCGCCGCCTCGAGATTGGTGCGAAATATGGTTTCCTCGAGGTTTCGATGACCCACAAAGGCGCCGGTGTTGACGTCGATGGTCGTCATGGCCTCGGTTTGATCGATGATCAAATGGCCGCCGGACTTCAGCGACACTTTGCGATCCAGCGCTTTTTGGATTTCCTCCTCGACGTGATGCAACTCGAACAGCGGCCGGGGATCGCCGTACAAATCGATGCGCGGCAGCGCCTCCGGCATGAACGCAACGGCGAACTCCTGCATCTCCCGATGAGCACTGGGCTGATCGATCAATACTCTGTCGACATCCGGGTGCACGAAATCGCGAAGCACCCGTAAATGCAGGGGCAGGTCCGCGTGCACCAAGTTGCCGGGCTGCGTACGCAGACCCTTCTGGCGGACAAACTCCCACATTTTCCGCAGGTAGCTCATGTCGGCACGCAGGGCTTCCGCCGCAGAATCCTCGGCCGCAGTGCGCACGATGAATCCGCCGCTGTCCAGCGGTTCGATACCGGCCTCCACCGCAGCCCTCAAGCGCTTCCGCTCAGTCTCGTCCTCGATACGCGCCGATACGCCCACGCCGCGTCCCTTGGGCATGAACACCATGTAGCGCGAAGGCAAGGTTATGTACGTCGTGAGTCTCGCGCCTTTGGTCCCCAAGGGATCCTTGACGACCTGCACCAGAATTTCATTGCCCTCGGCGACCAGCGAGCGAATGTTGTCGGTGTGCGGCGGTTCGATGCCCGTATCCGCATGACGGGGGTCGAAGATGTCGGAGGCGTGCAGGAATGCCGTGCGCTCCATGCCGATATCGATGAATGCCGCCTGCATGCCCGGCAATACTCGCGAAACACGGCCTTTATAAATGTTGCTTATCAGTCCGCGGCGGCTGGCCCGCTCCAGAAAGACCTCTTGAAGCACGCCGTTTTCGACCACGGCGGCGCGCGCTTCATGCGTGCTGGCGTTGATCAGAATCTCGGTGCTCATGGCCTGATCGTGCCGTTCTGCCAGATGCTCAAGCCGGCGGACTTCAGCAGCTCCGCGGTTTCGAACAGCGGCAATCCCATCACACCGGAGTAGCTGCCCCTTAAATCCGCGATAAAAATAGCGGCATAACCCTGGATCGCATAGGCGCCTGCCTTGTCGCGCGGCTCCCCGGTATTCCAGTAGGCGCCGGCTTCGGCGGCATCAAGGATTCGGAAAGTCACCAAACTGCGGCTGACTTTGGTCTCATGCCCGGCTGCCGAGCGAACTGCAACAGCGGTCAACACCTCATGCGTTCGGCCTGATAACTTGAGCAGCATGTGCTCGGCGTCGTCCTTGTCCCGCGGTTTTCCCAGAATTTCTCCGTCCAGCACCACGGCGGTATCCGCGGCCAGAACCGGCGCGTTGGCCGCGCCGCGGCTGAGCCACCCGGCATCGGCTTTTGCCGTGGCCAACCGCGAGACGTAGGCCGTGGGGGCCTCGCTTAGGCGAGGCGTCTCATCCAAGTCTGTGCCGACGAGGCGGAACGGCACGCCGATTTGCTGCAACAATTCGCGCCGGCGCGGAGAAGCTGAGGCAAGGTAGATGAAGTCTGCG
>DATHFW010000038.1:0-13719 GCA_035317945.1 Steroidobacteraceae bacterium
AGCCCCGATAAGCTCGCGGTCGTAGGCTGGTCCTACGGCGGCTACGCGGCGCTGCAGTCGGCGGTGGTCGATCCCGGCCTGTTCAAAGCGGTGATCGCCATCGCTCCCGTGACGGACTTACCGGCACTCAAGGAAGAACACCGCCAGTGGTCCGATTTCATGGTTGTGAGCCGGGAAATCGGCGATGGACCGCATGTGCGTGAGGGTTCGCCGGCGCTGAACGCGGCGAAGATCAAAGTACCGGTGCTGCTGTTTCACGGCGAAATGGACCGCAACGTGCTGATTCGACAATCGAAGGAAATGGACGCTCGTTTGGCGGCGGCGGGGGTGCCGCACGAACTGGTCACCTGGCCGGATCTCGATCATCAACTCGATGATTCCGCTGTGCGCGCCGAGATGCTGCGCAAGAGCGATGCCTTCTTGCGCAAGGCAATGGGAATGTAACGATGCGCCCCTAAGACTTTTGCAGCGCGGCCCTGACGCGCTCGAGATCCGCGGGCGTATCGACGCCCGCGGGCGGCGACTGCGCCAATGTCACCAAATGAATGTGCATGCCGTGCTCGAGGGCACGCAACTGCTCGAGTTTCTCCGTCGTCTCGAGTGCGGTCGGCGGCCATGCGGCAAATTGCAGCAGGCTGCGTACGCGGTAAGCATAAATGCCGATGTGGCGCCACGCGCCGGCGAAGGACGCGGGTTCGCCGGCCACGACGTTGTCGCGCGGCCAAGGCACCGGCGCGCGGCTGAAATACAGCGCCCGCCCGTTGGCGGCACGCAGCGCCTTCACACAATTGGGATCGAGAAACTCTCGCAACGACTCGATCGGCGCCACCGCGGTGGCCATATCGCTCAGCGCGACATCGCGCAGCGCCCCGGCCACTTTGGAGATGACTTCAGCCGGCATGGTGGGTTCATCCCCCTGCAGGTTGAGCACAATGTCGTCAGCAGCGAATTCCCTGGCACGCACGACTTCCGCGATCCGGTCCGTGCCCGACGCGTGCTGTGCGGATGTCATGAGGCAATCGGCGCCGAACTGACCGGCGGCAGCGCGAATTCGTTCATCGTCCGTGGCAATGAGCACCGAAGCTGCACCGCTGGCGACGGCGCTGTGCCACACCCATTGAATCAGGGGCCGTTCGCCTATCATCGCCAAGGGCTTGCCGGGCAGACGCGCCGAGCCAAAACGCGCCGGTATGATGACGTGGAACACGACGTCTTGAGCCCGTGCTCTAGGTTTCCAGCAGCGGATCGTCGGCAGCGAGTGCGCGCGCTTCTTCCGGCAGCATCAGCGGGATACCGTCGCGCACGGCGTAGGCCAGCCGATCCGCACGGCATATGAGTTCCAAGGAACCGCCCGCCCCCGCACTTTGCAGCGGTCCCTTGCAGATCGGGCAAACCAATAATTCGAGCAATCGCTTATCCATAATTCCTTCAGGCGCGTGCGGCGCGCTTTTCAATTGACTTGGCCACGACGCCTTGCAGTACCTCGGCGTCACCGTCGTCAAAGACCACGCTGACGGGAACGTACCAATGGTTCGGGCCGGCTATTTCCGTGCATTTTACGGCATCCTTCTCGGTCATGAGCACCGGAAGCTCATCCGCGAAGGAAATATCCTCGTCCCGCAGCCGCGCATGGTCCGGCAACGGGTGCGCAATGACATGGATGCCCAATGCCTCCAGCATCTTGAAAAATCGCGGCGGATTGCCGATGGCGGCGACCGCGTGCACGGATCGGCCCGCAAATTCGCTCAAGGGTTTGGCCGTGCCGTAGCGCAGCGAAACGGCATTGATGCCTTCGAGCCGCACGCGCAGCGCGCCCGCGAGGGCTACATGACCGCCGATGACTGCGGGACCGCCATTCACCACCACAGCGTCCGCCTCCTTCAAGCGCTGCGGTACTTCGCGCAAGGGTCCGGCCGGCAACAAGCGCCCATTGCCGAAGCGCCGTTCGCCGTCCACGACGATAATTTCGCAGTCGCGCGCCAAGGCATAGTGCTGCAGGCCATCGTCGCTCACAATGACGTCGCAGCCCGCATTGATCAGCAGCTGCGCCGCTGCCGGGCGATCGCGGCCGATTGCGACCGGCACCCCCGTGCTGCGGGCAAGCATCATCGCTTCATCGCCGACGGTGTTCGAATCATCAGAGGCTTGAACCAGTTGCGCGCGCCGGGATGAACCACCGTAGCCGCGCGTCACGATGCCGGGCCTGAATCCCAGACCGGCGAATCGAACTGCCAGCCAGCAAACCAGCGGTGTCTTGCCGGTTCCCCCGACACTTAGGTTTCCAACGACGATCACCGGGCGGGTGAGCGGCGTCGATCGGCGCCATTGTTTCGCATAGCCCAAGCGGCGCAGGCGCGATGCAACACCGTAGATTGCGGACAACGGCAGCAACCACCACGGTGGGCGTGCGCCCCCATACCAAATCTCATTGAGCTTGGATTGAACCGACATGCCGGCGCCGTTCAGGCGTTGAACTGCATGCCGTGCAGCGACGCGTAGAGCCCGCCGCGCGCCAGCAAGTCATGATGGTTGCCGATCTCCACGATCCGGCCTTGATCGAGCACGATGATTCGGTCGGCATTTTCGACCGTCGAGAGCCGGTGAGCAATGACGAGCGTGGTTCGCCCCTGCATGAGCACGGCAAGCTCCTGCTGCACGCGCCGTTCCGATTCGTTGTCGAGCGCCGCGGTCGCTTCGTCGAGAATCAATACCGGGGAATTCTTGAGCAGGGCTCGTGCGATGGAAATTCGTTGCCGCTGACCGCCGGAGAAATTCTGGCCGCGATCGGTGAGCAATGTATCGAAGCCCTGCGGCTGCTGGTTGACGAACTCCATGACATTGGCGGCGTTCGCCGCGGCCTCCACTTCCGCATCGGTTTTGCCGACGGCATTGAAGGCTATGTTGTTGCGGATGGTATCGTTGAACAACACCACATCCTGGCTCACCAGGCTCACCTGCGAACGCAGGTCGGTCAATCGATATTCGCGCACATCGACGCCGTCGAGCAGCACCGAGCCTTGCTGCACGTCATAGAAACGCGGCACCAGACCGACCAGCGTCGTCTTGCCGCTGCCCGACCGGCCGACGATCGCGACGGTCTCGCCCGGACTCACGTGAAAACTCACATCGCGCAACACATCGCCCTTGTCGCCGCCATAGGCAAAGGACACGCTGCGAAACTCGATCTCGCCGCGGGCGCGCGTGATGGCCAGTGCGCCGCCGCTGCCTTCCGTCGGATGATCCAGGATTTCGAAGACGCTTCTTCCCGCGGCGATGCCCTGCTGCAACGGCCCGCTCATATTCACCAAACTTCGAAGCGGCGCCGGAATCAGCATCAAGGCGGTCAAGAAGCCGAAAAATTCGTCAACTTGCAGGTGGCTCGAAAACACCTGGTGTATCGCCACGTACAGGACACTGCCAAGCGCAATCGCCGCAATGCATTGCACGACTGGATTGCTGATGGCTCTGGCGCGAACCAGCTTCATGTTCGATGCGCGATTGTGCTCGTTGACCTGCTCAAAGCGCTGCGTCTGATGATCTTCGGCGTTGAAAATCTTGATCAAGCGCTGCGCATCGATGGCCTCTTTGGCGACGCGCGTGATGTCGCCCATCGAGCTTTGGATGCGCTCGCTGTAGCGTCGAAAACTGCGGTTGGCAATTTTCATCAGCCAGGCGATGACCGGCGCAACCACGATGCAGAAAGCCGCAAGCTGCCAGTTCATATAGAACAACGTTACGAGCAGTGCGACGATGGTCAGACTGTCGCTGATGAGCGAGATTGCCGCGCTGGTCGCCGCCGCCGCCACCAATTCAATATTGTTGGTGAGCTTCGAGAGCAAGTGCCCGGATTGCTGCTGATCCAGGTAGGCCGTCGGCAGGCGCAGATAATGCGAGAACACATCGCGCCGCAGGCCCTTGATGACCTGTCTGCCCACCCAGCTGGGGAAATAGCTTTGTATGTAATCGCCGATGCCGCGCATCGTAAAGAGCGCCACCACGCCGATCGGCACCTTCCATTGCACGCTGGGGTTGCTGGTGATAAACGTGCCATGCAAGAACGTGCGGACCAGGTAGGCCAGCGAGGCGTTGGACGCGGCGAACAATATCGCGCCCAGGACGCCTATCAGAAACATGCCTGTATACGGCTTGGCGTATTTCAACAGGCGCCGATAGATCAACCACGAATCGGCCGCAGGTTTTACGCCCGCACCCGCTGCGGCGCTCAAGGGGCCTTGTCCTCGTGCACGGTGGCGATATTGAGCTGCGCGAAGCCCAGGCGCCCCGCCACATCCATGGCGGTTACCACCGCCTGGTGCGTGGTGCGCGCATCCGCGCGAATGGTGATGGGACCGCGATCCGCACCGGCTTCCTTGAGCAAGGCGGCACGCAACGTATCCGGACTGGAATTGATCAAGGTGCGCTCATCGACGCGATAGTTGCCGTCCGCCGTGACCGTAATGACCAATGGCTCATGCGCGCCTCGAGGTATCGGCGTGTCGCTCGACTGCGGCAGATGCACCTTGACCCGGCCTTCCTGGTTGAACGTGGTGGACACCATGAAGAAAATCAACAGCACCAGCAGCACATCAATCATCGAAATCAGATTGATCTCCGGGTCTTCGCGGTGGCGCGGCCGCAAGTTCATTGGTGTACGACACCGCCGCGCTCGTCCAAGGCGTCGACGAGTTTCATGGCTTCCTTTTCCATGCGAATCACCAGGCGCTCAACCTTGCCCCGCAAGAAACGATAGGCAATGAGAGAGGGGATGGCCACGGCCAACCCCGCGGCGGTGGTGATGAGAGCTTCGCCGATGCCGCCCGACAGCGTTCTCGGATCGCCGAGGCCGGTGGCCGTGATTGCATTGAAGGCATGAATGATGCCGGCAACCGTTCCCAGCAAACCGAGCAACGGCGCGATCGCTGCAATGGTGCCCAGTGTGTTCAGGAAACGCTCCAAATCGTGAATGACGTGGCGGCCGCCGTCTTCCAGGCGCTCCACCATCAAGGCGCGCGGTCGGTTGCGATTGGCGATTCCGATGGCCAACAGCTTGCCGAGAGGCGAATTTTGCTCCAACGCCAAGACTAACTTATCACTTAGCTGATCCGCCTCGATCCAGTTCCAGACTTTTTGAGCCAGGTCACGCGGGATGACGCGATTGCTCTGTAGAGTCCAAAGCCTCTCCAAAATAATGGCCACCGCCGCGATGGAACATAAGATGATCGGCCACATGAAGCCGCCGCCGGCGCGGATGATCTCCCACATTGCGTCCTCGTTTAAGTCAAATAAAAAGCTGCGGGCATGATACTTGACAGCCGACTGTTCAGACAGCGCTTTTGGCACTCGCTTCAAGCCCTTGATTTACCAAATGGACAAGGAGTCCAGTGCGCGCGTCACGAAAACGGCATAATGCGGCTTGGCGGGGCGTAAAACTAAAATTATGAGACGCTGGCTCAAACGCATTACACCGGACCGGGTCACCCTGGAGAATCACTGGTGTTTGAAACATTTCGCGGCGGTGATGCTCGACCGCCGCTGCTGGACCTTTAATCGCTCCAGCGTCACGCGCTCATTTGCATTGGGCCTGTTTATCGCTTTCATCCCTCCTACACCCCTGCTTCCCGTCCACCTCGTGACCTGTGCGCTGCTGGGCGTGTATTTTCGGTTGAATCTGCCGGTCCTGTTTGCAACCGTTTTCGTCAGCAATCCCTTCACCTGGGTGCCCCAGGTGGCCGGCTCCATCTGGGTGGGCGCGAAGCTGTTGGGGTTGGATTTGATGCCCTTCCTGCGCGCCATCAGCCACCAGACTTTCTGGGCCGATATGGGCGTGCTGTGGCCGCCGCTGCTGCTCGGCGCCCTGGTTCTTGGATTGATCGCCGCCGCGTCAGGATATGTGCTGGCGCAGTGCGTGTGGCGCGCACGGGTCATCTATCAGCTGCGGCGCCGTCGAGCACGCTCAAGCAGCCGCAGCGCTGCGCTCGACTAGAATTCCATCCGCCAGCGTCAGTACCCGATCCAGGCGCGACGCCAATCTTTCATCGTGAGTTACGATGACTAGACTGGTGCCGAGCTCGCGATTGAGCTCCAGCATCAACTCGAACACCTGGGCGGCATTCTTGCCGTCCAGATTTCCCGTCGGCTCATCGGCCAGTACCAGCTTCGGCCGCGTCACCAAGGCGCGGGCCACGGCCGCGCGCTGGCGCTCTCCGCCGGAGAGCTGCGAGGGACGATGCTCCAGGCGTTCCGCCAAACCGACACGGGCCAGCAAGGCGCCTGCCTGAATCCTTGCGTCTTTAGGCGTCATGCGCCGGACCAGCAACGGCATCGCCACATTTTCCAGCGCGGTGAACTCGGGCAGCAAGTGGTGGAATTGATAGACGAAGCCTACGGCATGATTGCGCAATCGCCCGCGCTCGGTATCGCTCAATTGATTCATGGCAGATCCCGCGATGCCCACCGTGCCGCGCGTCGGCAGATCCAGGCCGCCCAGCAGTTGCAACAGCGTCGTCTTGCCGGAGCCCGATGCGCCGACGATGGCAATGCGCTCACCGCTTTGGACGCGAATGCTCGCCCCGCGCAGCACCTGCAAGGTCACGCCGCCCTGCACGAACTCTTTGACCAGTTCCACGCCCTCGAGCACCGTATCGTTCGAAGTCGACATGTCTTACCCTCAATCGTTCCGCAAAGATTCGGCCGGCAGCAGCCGCGCAGCGCGCACCGCCGGATACACCGTGGAGACGCACGCCAGAACGAACGCGAATCCGCAGATACGCAGTACGTCCCTGGCGTGCACGTGGGCCGGCAAGTCGCTCATGAAATACACGCGCGCGTCGAGGAATTTGAAGCCGACGACGCCTTCCAGGGCATGCACCAACTCCTGCAAATTCACCGCGACCAGCACGCCGAGCACCACGCCGACGAGGATGCCGAGCGTGCCGATCAGGCTGCCCTGCACCACGAACACGGAGAGGATGCTGCCGGGCGAGGAACCGAAGGTGCGCAGGATGGCAATGTCGCGCCGCTTGTCCTTGACCACCATCACCATGGTCGAGACGATGTTGAAGGCCGCAACCGCAACCATCAAGGAAAGAATCACGAAGAGAATGCGTTTCGTGATCGCGATGGAGCGAAAGAAATTGACATGCTCATTGGTCCAATCCTGGATCTGCACGCCGCCGCCGAGGGCGATGGCGGCTGCGCGCGATACGCGCGGCGCGGCATACATGTCGGCGAGGTTCAAGCGAATTCCGGTGACGTCATCGCCCATGCGCAGCAGCCGCGCCGCATCCTGCATCGCGACCACGGCGATGCGCCGGTCGTATTCATACATGCCGACGGCAAGAATGCCTGCGACTTCGAAGGCGCGCATTCGCGGGATCACGCCGAGCGGCGTGACATCGCCGAGCGCGACGATCAGCACCACGCGATCACCGACTTTGACCCCAAGTTCCTCGGCCAAGTCCTTGCCGAGTATGACCCGATAGCTGCCGGGCTGTAGATCGGCCAGCCGGCCGCTCACGAGATGCGGACTCAAGTCAACCACGCGCGTTTCCGATTCGGGCACGACGCCGCGCAACAGCACGCCCGAGGATTTCTCGCCGTGGGTCATCAGCCCCTGCTCCTCGATATAGGGCGCCGCGCCGACGATGCCCGGAAAATGTTCGAGCTTGGCGATATCCGCGTGCCAATTCGTGATGCGCCCTTCAAGGCCGGTGATGGTTGCGTGCGCGGTGAGGCTCAGGATCCGCGTGCGCAGAACCTCTTCGAAGCCATTCATCACGGAGAGCACGACAATCAAGACCGCCACGCCCAAGGCCAGCCCGACGATGGCAATTCCCGCGATCAGCGACACGAAGCCGCGCCGCGGCGAGGCGCGCAGATAGCGAAATCCTAGGAACCCTTCGTACCAATAGTGCTTCATTCGTAGCGCAGTGCCTCAGCCGGCTGGGTGCGCGACGCTTGGTAGGCCGGATAGACCGTAGCCACGAACGTGAGAAGCAACGCCGCTATGGCAATCCTGACGACATCCGGGGGATGCAACTCGCTCGGAATGCCGGAAATGTAGTACACGTCGGGATCCATGATGTGGAATCCCAGATTCGCTTCAAGGAAGGGCACGATCACATCCACATTCAACGCCAGCGCCAATCCCAAGCCCACGCCCAGCGCCGTGCCGATCCATCCGATGAGCACGCCTTGCGTCATGAATACGCCAAGCACGCCCCGCGGACTCAAGCCCAAGGTGCGCAAAATCGCGATGTCGGTGCGCTTGTCGTTCACGACCATGACCAGCGTTGCCACGATATTGAACACCGCGACAGCCACGATCAGCATCAGAATCAAACCCATCATCGTCTTCTCGATGCGGATCGCGCGAAAATAGGCCTCGTTCTCCTCGGTCCAGTCGCGAACCTGCAGCTTCGGATTCAACCGCTCAGCCGCAAGCCGCGAGAGGCCGGGCGCCTTCAGTACATCATCGAATTTGAGACGGATGCCGGTGGGCCCTTGCAGGCCCCGCAGCGCCTCGGCATCGCTTAAATTGATCAATGCAAGAACGCTGTCGTGTTCCTGCAGGCCAACTTCAAATGTACCCACGACCTGGAATTCCTGCAGACGCGGCGTGAATCCGCCGCCCGGAGAGGCGCCGGGAATCATGACGACCACTGTGTCGCCGGGCCCGACCTGGAGCTGGTAAGCCAGCATTCTTCCTAGAATGATGCGGTTCAATCCCGGTTTGAGGTCGGTGAGCTTGCCCTCGCGCATGGCATCGTCGATGGATGAGACTTTCGGCTCCCACTCAGGATCGATGCCCCGCACAATGGCCCCGCTCATCGAGGACTGCCGGCTGAGCATCGCATCGGTATCGAGGTACGGCGCCGCGCCCTCAAGGCCCTGGGAGCCTTGAAGCTGCTTGATCCGGGCTTGCCAGTCTGGGATGGCCGCACCGCCCGAGCTGAGCGTGGCGTGTGCGGACAGGCTCAGCAAGCGGCCGCGCAGCTCCGCTTCGAAGCCGTTCATGACCGAAAGCACGGTAATGAGCGCCGCAACACCCACGGCGACGCCAAGTAGCGACACCCAGGTGATAAAAGACACGAAAAAGCTGTGCTCCCGAGCCAGCGAATAACGCAGACCCACGAAGACAGGGAGGGGTTGGAACATGCGCGGCGGCTAACCCTTAAACGGACCGGTTAATTGGCAATGCAATCAGAGTGTTAATTGAGTCAAGTATTGGTCCATAAAGGCAGTGGTATAGTTTCAGGGGGCACCTTTGGGGTCCCATAAGTAAACATAGGATATCGGTAACATATGAGGTACGCCATGAGGTATCGAATTCTGCTGCTAGCCGCGGTGCTCGCGAGCGGCGTCGCGGGAGCCGAGACCATTGCCGTTGACAACGGCATTGCCGTCAAGCAATCCGAGGTTCCCACGCCGACCCGTGGCATGAGCATGGACCAGGTCTCGGGCAAATTCGGCGCCCCGGCCAGCAAAGTTCCGGCCGTGGGGAAGCCGCCAATCTCCCGCTGGGAGTATCCGGGCTTCATCGTGTATTTCGAGCACGAGCACGTCATTCACAGCGTCGCCGTAAATTCTTAAAGTTAAAGACGCGTCACCGCACCTAGGTTCGCGTAACATCAATTAGAGCCGATCTTTTCAGGACCCACCGCGACTAGTTCGCGGCGGGCGTTTTTTATTTTTTTATATCCGATGTCCCTACTCGAACCAATCCTTCCCTCGAGCGATGAGCGCCTGGTCAAATGGGGCAAATTGTATGGCGCTGCGCCCGCGCTGGCGATCGCCGAGGCCGCGCCCAAGGCCCCTGGGCCCCTGATTGTCATCACCCAGAATTCCCGCGAAGCGGAAACCTTGAGCGATGAAATTCGATTCTTTGCCGGCCCCAACCTAAGCATCCGGGTGTTTCCTGATTTGGAGACACTGCCGTACGATAGTTTTTCCGCCCATCCCGACATCACCTCCGCGCGACTGGCCACCTTGGCGGAGCTGCCGCGCGCACGCCACGGCGTCTGGCTGGTGGCCATCGACACCCTGCTGCAGCGATTGGCGCCTCGCAGCTACATCGAGGGCTACTCGCTCAAAGTCCATTTGAACGAGACGCTGGATCTCGAAGCTCTGCGCATGCAGTTGGCGCTGGCCGGCTATGCGGCCGTCACGCAAGTCGTGGCGCATGGTGAATTCGCGGTGCGCGGCTCGCTCATCGATGTGTTTCCGATGGGTTCCGACACGCCTTACCGCATCGATCTGCTGGATCGCGATGTCGACAGCATCCGGCGCTTCGATCCGGACACGCAACGCTCGCTCGACAAATTGGACCGCATCCACCTGTTGCCGGCCCGCGAAACCCCCTTGAATCCGGAAGCGGTGCGCGAATTCCGGCGCCGCTACCGGCTGCGATTCACCGGCGATCTCGCGGAGCAGGCGGTCTATCGCGACGTCAGCAATGGGATGGCGCCGGGTGGGATCGAATTCTTCCTGCCGCTGTTCTTCGAGCGCACCTCGCATCTGTTCGAGTACCTGCCGCCGAGCAGCACGCTCGTGGACATCAATGATGCCGCTTCGTCGGTCGAAAATTTGTGGGGCGGCATTGTCGAGCGGCACGAACAGCTGCGCCACGATCGGCATCGGCCCATCCTGGACCCGGCGGAAATTTATCTGACCCCGGCTGAATACAGCGAACTGCACTCGCCTTGGGCGAGGATTCAGCTTCAAAATTTCGAATTGCCGGCCGAGACGGCCGGCCCGTTCCAGAATTTCCGCAGCACCGCACCGGCGTCGGTGCGCATCGACGCGCGCGCCGAGCAACCCGCCGCTGAATTGGTGTCGCATATCGATGCGAGCAATGCCAGAATTCTGCTCGCAGCCGAATCGGCCGGCCGCCGCGAACTGATCTTGGATCTGCTGCGCAGCCGCGACGTCCAAGCGAAGATCTTCGATGGCTTCGCCTCCTTCCTGGCGAGCGGGCTCAAGCTCGGCATCACCGTATCCCCCGCCGCGTCGGGTCTGACGCTCGAGTCTCCGCCGCTTGAAATCCTCACCGAGGCGCAGCTGTTCGGCGATCGCGCGCGACAGGAGCGCCGCCGGCGCCGCAGCGAGCGCGATCCGGCAAAAATTCTCAAGGAATTGTCGGACCTGCGGATCGGCGCACCGGTGGTGCACGAAAGTTACGGCGTCGGGCGTTACGTCGGATTGCAGACGATGGATATCGCCGGCTACACCGGTGAGTTTCTGGTGCTCGAGTATGCCGACGGCGACAAGCTGTATGTGCCGGTCCAATCATTGCACTTGGTGTCGCGCTATACGGGGGCGCCGGCGGAAACGGCGCCGCTGCACAAGCTGGGCGGGGAGCAGTGGCAGAAGGCGCGCCGCAAGGCGGCGCAGCGCATTCGCGATGTCGCGGCCGAATTGCTGGATCTGTACTCGCGCAGAGCCGCAAGGGTTGGCACCCGCATGCTGGCGGGCGATGCGGAATACCGCGCATTCCAAGCAGGCTTCCCCTTTGAAGAAACTGCGGATCAGGCGGCCGCCATCGAACAGGTGATCGCGGATCTGAAATCCGACAAGCCCATGGATCGCGTCATCTGCGGCGATGTGGGTTTCGGCAAAACCGAAGTGGCCTTGCGCGCCGCCTTTATCGCCGTCCAGGCGGGTAAGCAGGTGGCGGTCCTGGTGCCGACGACGCTGCTCGCCCAGCAGCACCACACCTCGTTCGTGGATCGCTTTGCGGATTGGCCGGTCCGAATCGAAAGCCTGTCGCGCTTTCGCACCAACAAGGAAGCCGAAGGCGTCATCAGCGGCATCGCGGCAGGCACGGTGGATATCGTGATCGCGACGCAACGGCTGCTGCAGGGGAAAGTTCGCTTCAAAGACTTGGGTTTGGTGGTCATCGATGAAGAGCATCGTTTCGGCGTGCGCGACAAGGAGAAACTAAAAGCGCTGCGCACCGAGGTCGATGTCCTCACCCTGACCGCGACCCCCATTCCCCGAACGCTCAACATGGCCATGGGCGGCCTTCGCGATTTGTCGTTGATTACCACGCCTCCGGCCGAGCGTCTCGCCGTGAAGACCTTCGTGCTCGAGTGGAACGAGACGGTGGTGCGCGAGGCGGCGTTGCGCGAGATCCGCCGCGGCGGCCAAATCTACTATGTTCACAACACGATCGAGACCATTGAGAAAACGGCGCAAGCCATTCGCGAGCTGGTGCCCGAGGCCAACGTCGCGGTCGGCCACGGCCAGATGCGCGAGCGCGAACTCGAGCAGCTGATGTTGGATTTCTATCATCGTCGATTCAACGTCTTGGTCTGCACCACCATCATCGAGAGCGGCATCGACGTGCCGACGGCCAACACCATCATCATCGACCGCGCGGATCGATTCGGCCTGGCGCAGATTCACCAGTTGAGAGGCCGCGTCGGGCGCTCGCACCACCGCGCCTACGCCTATCTGATTACCCCGCCGCGCAAGGCGATGACCGCCGATGCCGTCAAGCGCCTCGAGGCGCTGGAATCTCTCGAAGAGCTGGGCGCCGGTTTTACGCTGGCCACGCACGATCTGGAAATTCGCGGCGCCGGCGAGCTATTGGGCGATGAGCAAAGCGGCCAGATCCAGGAGATCGGCTACAACCTGTACATGGAACTATTGGAGCGTGCGGTCGCGGCGCTGAAATCCGGCAAGCAGCCCGATCTTGAGCGGCCGTTGGATGCGGGGCCGGAGGTCGAACTGCATGTGCCGATGCTCATCCCCGAAGACTACGTGCCCGACGTGCATCTGCGCCTGATGCTGTACAAGCGCATTGCGAGCACACCCGCACGCGAAGAGCTTGACGAGTTGAAGGTTGAAATCATCGACCGCTTCGGCCCGATACCGCCCTTTGCGCAATCCCTGTTCCGCGCGACTTATCTCAAGCTTCGCGCCGCTTCGCTCGGAATCCGCAAGATCGATGCCGGCGCCAGCAACGGCTACATCCTGTTCGAGGAGCAGAACAAGATCGAACCGAAACGCGTGCTCAAGCTCATTCAAGGCAAGCCCAAGGAATACCGTCTCGACGGTCCGCTCAAGCTGCGCTTCGCCCATATCGCGCGCACCGAGGAGGCGCTCTTCACCCGCGTCGAGCAGTTGGTGGATCAGCTGGCGTAGCATCGCGCGGCACGGAGTTGGGCGCCGCACCCAACCCCATGACGCCCTCGCCGCTTGGGCTATTGGATCGCGCCCAGAAAATCGCCCTTGCCGATTTCGACGCCGCCCTTGCGCAGCAGGGCGTAAACCATGCTGGTGTGGAAGTAGAAATTGGGCAGCACAAAATCGTTGACGTAGCTCAGCGCGGTAAATTTCCACGCTCCGTTGGGGAATTTGATCTCGATGGGACGGCTCTCGTCGCCCGCGACCTTGGCTGCGGTAACCGTTTTCAAATAATCCAGCGTTTTCGCGATTCGCGCCTTGAGTTCCGGCAGCGTGGTTTCGGTATCTTCGTGTTTGGGTATTTCAATACCAGCCAGACGCCCCGCCGCTCCCTTGGCGGTATCGCACGCAATTTGCACCTGGCGGCTCAACGGATGCATATCCGGGAACAAGCGCGTCTGCGCAAGCACAGCCGCGTCAATTTTTTTTGCCGTCGCATAGGTTGCGGCCTTCTCGAGGATCGCGGACATGTTGGTCAGTCCACGCGTCAATGCCGGAATGGAAAAATCATACAGGGACGTCGCCATCGAA
>DATHFW010000039.1:0-7116 GCA_035317945.1 Steroidobacteraceae bacterium
TCGGCGCTCGCCGTGATGGGCACCGCGTCGCCAGGCATGGCTCAAGCCGACAAGGCCCACCCCGACACCATCATTCGGCATGGGTTTATCTATGATGGCTCGGGCAAGGCGCCCTACGTCGGGGATATCGCGATCGATGGCGATCGGATCGTGTACGTCGGCCGACACGCGCCGGGCAAGGGCCGCACCGAGATCAATGCGCAGGGCAAGGCCGTGGCGCCGGGCTTCATCAATATGCTGGCTCACCCGGAGGAGTCATTGCTCGTCGACGGCCGCGCATTGAGCGATTTGCGGCAGGGCGTGACGCTCGAGGTGATGGGCGAAGAATCGATGGGTCCGCTGACGGCCGCGATGCAAGCGCAAATGGTCCGTCAACAGGGTGATATTCACTTCGACGTCGACTGGACCACGCTCGGCGAATACCTCGAGAAGCTGCAGCACAGGGGAATTGCGCCGAACGTAGCCGCGTTCGTCGGCGCCAGCACCGTGCGCACCTATGTCTTGGGCGAGGATGATGTTCAACCGACGCCGCCGCAGCTTGCGCAGATGCGAGGATTGGTCCGCCAAGCGATGCAGGAGGGTGCGCTCGGTGTGACGACCGCGCTTATCTACAATCCCGCCACCTACGCGAAGACCCCGGAACTCATCGCGTTGGCGGACGAGTCGGCCCGCTGCGGCGGCATGTACATCGCCCACATGCGAAGCGAAGGCGACCGCCTGCTCGAGGCGGTTCAAGAAACCATCGACATCGCCAAAGGGTCAGGGGCTCCCGCGGAGATCTATCATTTGAAGGTTGCCGGCAGCGTCAATTGGAGCAAGCTTGATCAGCTGATCGCTCGAGTGGAGGCGGCGCGGGCGGCCGGCATCCGCATCACGGCCGACATGTATCCATACACGGCGGGCGCGACGGGGCTCGACGTGTCCATGCCGCCGTGGGTTCAGGAGGGTGGCCTCGATAAATGGATCGAGCGTCTCAAAGACCCCGCGGTGCGCGCCCGGGTCGCGGCCGACATGCGCGAGCAATCCCCATCCTGGGAAAACCTGCTGCAGCGAGCAGGGCCGAAAGGCGCACTGCTGCTCGAGTTCAAAAACCCCAGTTTGAAGCCGCTCGCGGGTAAAACTCTGGACGAAGTCGCGACGCTGCGCGGCGTGAGTCCTGAGGAGGCGGCGATGCAGCTGGTGGTTGAGGATGGCTCGCGCGTCGGCGTAGCCTACTTCCTGATGTCGGAGGAAAACGTTCGCCGCGAACTGGCTCTACCCTGGGTCAGTTTCGGATCTGATGCGGATGCGCCGGCGCCTGAGGGCGTTTTCCTGCAATCAAGCGAACACCCTCGCGCTTACGGAAACTTTGTGCGCGTGCTGGCCAAGTATGTTCGCGACGAGAAGATCATCAAGCTGGAAGAGGCAATCCGGAAGTTGAGCGCGTTTCCGGCGCAAACGCTGTCCCTTCAAGATCGCGGCATGCTTCGCGTGGGTTACTTCGCCGACGTCGTCGTCTTTGATCCGCGCACGGTTCAGGATCACGCGACTTACGAACTTCCCCATCAGCTCGCGACGGGCGTGGACCACGTCTGGGTTAACGGTGTTCAAGCACTGCGCAACGGCGAGGCCACGCGCGCTGCGAGCGGGCGCATCGTTCGCGGGCGGGCGTGGACCGGTTATCCCGGCGGTGGGTGTCGTGCTGCCAGCCAGCAATGGACTTGGAGCAAATAGTCGGCGCTGGAACAGCTTAAGCTGTCGAAATCGCGCCGGCTCATTCGTCGTTCAAAGAGACAACGTCAAGAATGGGCCCGGCAAGCGCCGGTACGAGCAAAGCGTCAGCGGATTGAGGAGAAGTTATGAAAGTCATGGTGTTGGTGAAAGCGACCAAGGACAGCGAGAAGGGGATCATGCCGAGCCAGACCCTCTTGGCTGAGATGGGCAAGTTCAATGAGGAGCTGGTGAAAGCGGGCGTCTTGCTTGCCGCGGAAGGTCTGCGGCCGAGCGCCAAAGGCAAGCGCGTGCAGTTCTCGGGCCGCAATCGAAGCGTGGTGGACGGCCCTTTTACGGAGACCAAGGAACTGGTTGCGGGGTTCTGGCTATGGCAGGTGCGATCGATCGATGAGGCTGTCGAATGGGTCAAGCGCTGCCCAAATCCCATGCCGGGGGATTCGGAAATCGAGATTCGCCCGGTATACGATATGGAAGACTTCGCGCAAGATTTGGCTGCAGGCGCGAGGCCGATATGAGCTACATGCTATTGGTCGTTGAACCTGCAGGGCAACGTCAGACCCGGACCGATTCGGAGGGTCGCGCGGCGTACGACAGCATGGTGAGGTTCAGCGAGACGCTGAAGTCGCGTGGTTTGCTCAAATTGAGCCAATCACTGAAGACCGACCGTCACGGCTCGCGTGTGCAGGTGCAGGATGGGGCAACGCAGGTCGTGGACGGCCCTTTCGCAGAAGCAAAGGAAATGATCGGTGGAATATTCTTGCTCACCTGCAAGACACGCGAGCAGGCGATTGCGATCGCAGGCGAATGTCCGGCAGCCAAATGGGCCACCATCGAAGTTCGCGAACTCGGCCCCTGCTTCGAGTGATGTCTCGCGGGCGCCGAACTAGCCATGGTTGAGTCCAACATCCAATGCACCATCGAGGCGGTCTGGCGAATGGAATCGGCCAAAATCATTGCGAAACTAGCGCGAATGCTGCGCGACGTGGGACTTGCCGAGGAACTGGCGCAAGACGCGATGGTGACCGCGCTGGAGCAGTGGCCCAAATCCGGCGTGCCAAGCAACCCAGGAGCCTGGCTGATGGTAACCGCCAAGAACCGCGCGCTTGATCAGCTGCGCCGCTTCAAGCTCCTGCAGCGCAAGCATCAGATCGTCGCGCAGGAAGCAGAACTGTTCGTAACCCAAACTCTGACGCCCGACGAGATGCCCGATGATGATGTCGGGGACGATCTGCTACGGCTCATGTTCATCGCCTGTCACCCGGTGTTGTCCACCGAGGCGCGGGCGGCGCTCACACTGCGCTTGTTGGGGGGCCTGACCACGGCAGAAATCGCGCGTGCGTTTTTGGTCACCGAGCCGGCCATCGGTCAGCGAATCGTGCGCGCGAAACGGGCGCTGAGCGAGGCGCACGTCCCTTTCGAAATGCCGCGGGCGGAAGAACTGGCCGCGCGGCTCGCTTCCGTGCTCGAAGTGATTTATCTGATTTTCAATGAAGGTTATGCGGCAACGACGGGCGCCGAGTGGATGCGTCCGACACTGTGCGAGGAGGCGTTGCGCCTGGGACGCATCCTCGCGGAACTCGCGCCGACGGAACCGGAAGTGCACGGGTTGGTCGGCATCATGGAGATTCAGGCGTCGAGAGCCGGGGCACGCGTCGGTCCCTCCGGGGCGCCGATCCTGCTGCTCGAGCAGGACCGGGCACGGTGGGATCAGTTGTTGATCCGGCGCGGACTTGCCGCTCTGAAGCGTGCAGAGGGACTGGGAGGTGCGCTCGGGCCATACGCTCTGCAGGCCGCCGTCGCTGCGTGCCATGCTCGAGCGCGAACTGCCGGCGAGACGGACTGGGCGCGCATCGTTGCCCTGTACGACGCTTTGGCGCAGCTCGCGCCTTCCCCCATCGTCGATCTCAACCGAGCGGTCGCCGTCTCCATGGCCTTCGGTCCGGTCGCGGCACTCGATATCGTCGATGGCCTCATCCGCGATTCCCGTCTTGCCAGCTACCATCTGTTGCCGAGCGTGCGAGGAGATCTGTTGGAAAAACTCGGGCGCTTCGATGAAGCGCGCATCGAGTTTGCCCGCGCTGCGGCACTCGCCCACAACGCCCGCGAACGCACGCTGCTGCTCGGACGTGCTGCTGCGTGCGGCGCGCACATCAGCTGAGGCATGGCACTGCGGCGCGCTGTGGTGTCGGACGAAGCAGCCATTGCCCGGCTTCACGCCGACAGCTGGCGCACGGCCTATCGCGGTATTCTTCGCGACGACTTCCTCAATGACACCGTCGTTGCGAATCGGCGTGAAATGTGGAGCACCCGCTTCTCCGAGATCGGTCGGGAAGACCAGCTGATTTTAGTGAGTGAAGAGCGCGGAGAAATCCAAGCGTTTGCCTGCGCATTTCTTGACGCCGATCCGGAGTGGGGAACTCTGTTGGACAATTTGCACGTGATTCCCGGATTGAAGGGAAAGGGCTTGGGACGTCAGCTGCTGGCTGCCGTGGCGGAAAATGTCCGGCAGCACGGGGATCTTTCCCTGCTGCATCTTTGGGTCTATGAGCAAAACACGCAGGCGCGTGGCTTCTATGAACGGTTGGGCGGCGTTATCACCGATTGCGTTGCCGAAGCGGCGCCGGACGGCAGTCGGGTGCATGCCCTTCGGTACGTCTGGCGAGAGCTGTCTTTCTTCGCACAGCGTTGAGATCCAGGTATTGCGCCCCCATAGGGGCAGGGTGACAAATGTCGACCCCCATCAGGAACCCGGTGAAGGTTCCACCGTTGTTTTTCGCGGATCAAAATCGCTGTGCCGCGAATTCAGCCTGGTACTGGAAGCGAAGGGCATAGAGCATGAGACAGGGGAGGGCGAGAGCTCCTGGATACTGAGCGTGCCATCCGCCGTGCTTGCCCGGGCGCACGATGAAATCTCCCGCTATTCCGTTGAACGCAGCGTGCCGCGCAGTGTTCCTGATGCCATCCAGGCGCGCCCCGGCGCGACGCTCGGCGCCATCGCATACGTATCGATTCTATTGCTGACCGCTTATTGTGCCGGCAACGGATGGTTCGGTGCCGACTGGCTGTCGATAGGCGATCTGCAGGCAGGCGCCCCCAGCGAGTGGTGGCGGGCGGTCACAGCGCTGACCTTGCACTTGGACCAGGAGCACTTGCTCGGCAACCTGCTGTTTGGTGTGCTCGCCGGCATGGCCGCGGCTCGGTTGTTGGGCGATGGAGTGGCCTGGGCGAGCATTCTGGGCGCGGCTGCCCTGGCCAACTACATAGAGATTCTCATCACACCGGTCACGTATCGCGCGGTCGGCGCTTCCACCGCGGTGTTCGCGGCCTTGGGGCTCCTTACCGGCATGGCGTGGCGATCGCGGCTCACGCTGCGCGAGCGGCTCTGGTATCGCTCGGCGCCGCTGATTGCGGGAATCTGTTTGTTGACCTTGCTCGGCGCCGGAAATGCGCACGTCGATGTTCTTGGGCACGCGCTCGGGTTTATCTTTGGAACTGCCGTGGGTTGGATTTATGCGCGGACAGATGTGCCAAACCATCGAGGCGGGCGGCTGCAGTTCCTCGCCGGCGCGGGCGCGGCATTGTTGGTAGGCGTCGCGTGGCTCTTGGCTTTAACCCACGTTGACGGGTAGGCCAGTCGGGTAAGCGTGTAAAATACGGACAGACAATATACTATAAATCAATAAGATATCGATATAACCTAGATTCATTATCCTTTGAGCCAGGCGACCGTTGCAATACCGGCGAAGGTCATCAGCAGCGACCCCACCAAGTGAGCTCCCACGGCACCCAGCGCGAAGATCGATCGTCCCGATTGCATCAGCATCACCACTTCCGCTGAGAACGTCGAGAAGGTGGTCAGTCCGCCGCAAAAACCGGTGGTGATGAACAACCGCCACTCGGGTGCGAATGTCGGGTAGGTGGTGAAGAAGGCAATGGCAACTCCGATGATGTAGCAGCCGATGAGATTCGCCGCCAAAGTACCCGGTGGAATCGCAGGGAAATACCGATTCAGAAATATCGCGAGGTACCAACGAAATAAGCAGCCGAGTGCACCGCCCACTGCAACCGCTATGAAGGAACGCCACATGGGATTCAGCGCAAGCTCCGTTTCAACCAGAAATATAAAGGGACTCCCAAGCACAGAAGCACGGCGCCCCAGGCGACTGCCTCCGCGCCGGCGCCGATGATCGCCCAAAGAGAATAGGCGGTTGCAATGACGCCGACAATGGCCAGTGCGGCCGAGCCTTTGCGGGCCGCTCCCAATTGTCCGATCCACTGCAGCCGCAACAGCGCCGCCGAGCACAAGGCGTACATCACCAGGCAGGCGGTGGTGGAGAGCAAGATCATGAACGTGAAAATACTCACCATGGACTTTTGGTAGTTTGCCAAAATGAGCAGCGTAACCAGCGCGCTGCCGAAGCACAGCGCAAATCCCGGCGTGCTGCGCGCAGATTCGCGCGCAAAGATGCGCGGAAATTCTCCGCGCATCGCCATCGCGCGCGGCAGTTCACCCTGCAGGAGAATCCAGCCGTTCAGTGCACCGAACGCGCTGATTGCTGCAAAGACTGCAATCATCTTGCCGGCGCCGTCACCCCAAAATTGGGCCGCCAGATCGACGAATGGCGCATTTGACCTGGCAAGCGTTGCGGGCGGCACCAATAGCAAAACCGTTGTGCACGCAACCGCGCAGATCAGCGCGGTCACCACCGTGCCGAGCAATGTAGCCATGGGAATGGCGCGCCCTGGATTGGCAACCTTGTCCGCGGGAATGGTCGCCGATTCCAGACCCAACAACGCCCATAGCGTCAAAGTCGCTGCCGCGGTAACGCCGCCCACTGATAGAGGAATGGAGCCGGCCTCAGAGACATGGTGTGAGCGCACGAATAACAATCCCAAAACGGCAACCGCCAACAAGGGCAGAACTTTGAGAACCGTCGTGACACTTTGCACCCACCCGGATGCTTTAATTCCATACCAATTCACGAAGGTCAGCATCCATAAAAAAAACAAAGTGACCGCGGCCGATGCGCCCGGCGTCTCTGTGATCCAGGGCAGCAGCGAGGTGAGATAACTCACCGCAGCTGTTGCAATGGCGGCATTTCCGACCCAAATCGAAACCACATAGCCCCATGCGACGATGAAGGCGGTAAGCGGTCCGAAGGCCAAATGAACGTAGGCATAGGGGCCGCCGGCTTGCGGGTACGCTCGGCTCAAACGCGCAAATACGATGGCGAGCGCGATGGCGCCGCTGGCGGTGAATCCCCAGGCAATCACGCTGTTGAGACCGAAGGGTGCGAGCGATGCGGGCAGCAAGAAGACGCCCGAGCCGATGCTGTGGCGTTGGTGGTCGGCAACAGCATCGGCTCGGGCGTCTTCTTGCTGCCCGCATCGCTCGCACCCTTC
>DATHFW010000040.1:0-8543 GCA_035317945.1 Steroidobacteraceae bacterium
ACCTTGAGCTTCGCCAGTTGGTCGCGAATCTGCGCGGCTTCCTCGAACTCCAGCCGCTCGGCTGCTGCTTCCATCCTGCGGCCGAGATCTTCGCTGACCTCGTCATTGCGGCCTTCCAGCACTTTGATCGCCGCGCCCACATCGCGCGCGTAGTGCTCCTTGGACACGAGACCGACGCAAGGCGCGGTGCAGCGCTGGATTTGGTACTGCAGACACGGCCTGGAGCGATTCGCGAAGTAGGTATCGTCGCAATTGCGTATGCGAAATAATTTCTGCAGCTGCTGCAGCGTATCGCGCACGGCACCGGCTGACGGGTACGGCCCGAAGTATTTGCCGGGCTCCTTGCGTGAACCACGGTAAAAATTCAAGCGCGGAAACTCGTGGTTGGTCTCCAAATGCAGGTACGGAAAACTCTTGTCATCGCGCAACACCACGTTGAATCGCGGCCGATGCTTCTTGATCAAGTTGTATTCAAGCAGCAGCGCTTCGGTTTCGGAGTTCGTGATCGTCACTTCCATGTTCACGGTCTTTGCAATCAGCGCCTGCACCTTGGGCTGAACATTGCTCGGCTGAAAATATGAAGAGACCCGAGCCTTGAGGTTGCGGGCCTTGCCGACATAGAGAATCTGCCCCTCCCCGTCCAGCATTCGGTAAACGCCGGGACGCCCCGGAAGGCTCTCGACGAACACCTTGGCGTCGAAGCGCACCTGCGGCGTGGACAGCTCGGTACTCACGGCGTGAGCGCCAGATCCCGCGCCCTTTGAATCACAGCCTCGAACATATCCGTGGTGAGCCGCCGTGTTTGCGTGTTGTAGCGGCTGCAATGATAGGAGTCGAGCAACACCCGGCCCGCGCCTAAGTCGTGCTCGGCCGCATGAGCAAATCGGAATGGCGCAGCCGGCAGGTCGAACACCCGCAACACTGCCGCGTGTGCAATCGCTCCGAGCGCTAAAATCACCCGGGCACTGCGGCTTTGCTGAAGCTCCGCCCGCAGATAGGCATTGCACTCCTTGACTTCCGCGGGGAGCGGCTTGTTGGCCGGCGGCAAGCACTTCACCGAGTTGGTAATTCGAGCGTCCTTGAGCTCGAGCCCATCATCGGCGGCGATCGATTCGGGGCCCGAGGCCAGTCCATACTTGTGCAGCGTGCGGTAAAGCAATATGCCGGCATGATCGCCGGTAAAGGGCCGGCCGGTCCGGTTGGCGCCATGCATGCCCGGCGCCAAGCCGACTAGAACGATGCGCGCGAGCGGGTCGCCGAACGGCGGCACCGGGCGACAGTAGTAGTCGGGTTCTTCGGCCTGAACGGCATCGAGAAATGCCGCGAGACGCGGGCAGCGCCTGCAATCGGCGTCAAAAATAGGGTTCATACTCGAGAACGTTACACAACGCGGTGCGTACATGAAAAAACGGGCTACGCGGATCACCGCGTAGCCCGCCATCGATCGCGCTTGGACTTTGGACTAACCCGAGCGCAACTGAACCTGGCCCAATGGGCTTAGAACCCGTCACACCCCCGCATCAGGGAAAAGATTCCTCGCAGTTAGCCAATTATTTTTGTTGGCTGTCCCTGGCCTTAAGCGGCCATTTGGCGCCTCAGGATCGGGCTGCGGGGAAGGTTCCAGCGCAGAATAGCACCTGCTGCCAGCGGGGCAAGCCAGGTTTTTAAAAACTGCCGGTTAAAAAAGACTCGAATTCGAGAAAAATTCCATATATTACTGATTTTATTCTATTTTTTAAATTTTTACCTTACCCTCGGTGTTAGCAACATTTTCATTCCGTGGCGTGCACGCAGGGTAATCAAGCCTTGGGGCTCGACCGGGTGTCCCGGCACGACCCGCAGGCTGAAACGCTGCGCCAGGGTCGCGAGCAGAACAGTCGCTTCAGCCAGGGCGAACGCGGCGCCAATGCAGATCCGCTTGCCGCCGCCGAACGGGAGGTAGGAAAAGCGCGCGCGGGTGGACGAGCGCTCCTGTGAGAAGCGCTCCGGATCGAATCGTCCCGGATTCTCCCAAAGCTTGACGTGTCGATGCAGCAGCCAGGGAACGATCATCACGGTCGAGCCCTTCGGTATGCGCCGGCCCACGAGCGTGTCATCGGCCATCGCCTGCCGCGCCATGGTGTGCACCGGCGGATAGATCCGCATGGACTCTTCGACCACCATGCGCGTATAGGTCAGTTTGCTCAGATCGTCGTGATTCGGCACGCGGCCGCCGAGCACGGCCTCCAACTCGGCGTGCAGCTTTGCTTCTTCGGCCGGATGCTGCGACAAGAGAAACCAAGTCCACGTCATCGCCATGGCGGTGGTTTCGTGACCTGCCAAAAAGATCGTGATCACTTGGTCGCGTACTTCTTGCGAAGTCATGCCGCCGCCGGTTTGCTCGTCGCGCGCCGCGATCAATCGCGCCAGCAGATCTTTCGGCCCGCTTGCAGGATCGCGCGCGCGTTCTTCGATCAGTCGATCGATCACCCGGTCGAACTCACCCAGCGTCCTTTTGGCGACGCCGAAGCGCGGGAGCGCGGCCAGCCATTTTGGCCAACCCAGCATATCCAAGATATTCGGGCGCATTTCCACCTGATAACGCCCCGCACTGCGGCCCATGATGGTGACGATGTCGTCGGAGTCGCTGGAGAACATGGTGCGCGAAATGATGTTGAGCGTAACTTCCATCATCGCCGTGGAGACGTCGATGCCGGTGCCGGCCGGAACCTTGCCCCACTCGGCAATGAGTTCCTCGGCGGCGCCGGTCATGACGGGCGTATACGAGGCAACGCTGCGATGATCAAAAGCCGGCGACATGGTGCGGCGGTGTTGCCGCCACGTTTCACCTTCCGACGTAATCAGCCCCTTGCCAAGACCCGGTTCGAGAATCCGGCGTGTGACCTCGGTCTTTTGATAATTTGCCGCGTTGTCGATGAGAACGTACTTGATCGCGGCCAGATCGTTGATCACGAACAAATGACGCCCGAACATCTTTCTCTCGATGATGTCGCTTTCGTACGCCTCTTGTGCGAAAGAAGTGATCGCGCTGTCGCGCAGCGCCCGCACGAACTCAAAGAAGGACAGGCGACGTTGCTGCGGCACGGGCGCCGGCAACACGGGAGGTGCTGCGGGATTGTCGAGGGCTGTCATCCCGGCAATTTAGCATGATGCCCAAAGAGGCCCCGGTACGGATTACCGTAATCTGTCAAATATCCGTCCCACGGTTGGTTCCCGGTTAATTCACGGTTAATTCTTGTTGATATTCGCCGCGCTCGCCTGACCGCGGGAGGATAATCGGCCCATGAAAAACCAAACCGATCTGCTGCCCTGGATTTTAGGCGGACTATCGGTGGCGGTAGTCGCAGTCGTCATCACGGTTGCTTCCGCCGGCAAACCAGTGGCACCCAGTCTGAGCCCGCCGGGCGCAGCCACTGCACAGGTGGCGTCGGCGCGGGATTCGCTGTCCTCGCCGGCCCCCGCAACTGCGGCAACTGTTGCGACCGGGGCGCCCGTCGCGACCGTGGCTGCGGCGCCTGCCGTGATGCCGGCTTCAGTACCGGACTCCGAGACGGCGCCGCTGCAGGCAACCCAGGCGCAGGCTACGGCGGAACCCGCGGTACAGAGCGGCCAGATTTGGCAATGCATGACCAACGGCGTCAAGACATTCTCCAATAACCCCTGCGGCGAGAAGTCGTCCCTGCTCGAATTGCGCGCGATCAACACCATGAATCCGACTCCAGTGGTTCGATACGCACGCACGACTGTAGCGGAGCCGCGTTATTCGCCGGGATACGCCGACGAAAATACCGACTCTGACCAGGAGGTCTACGGCGAACAAGCCGCCGAAACCCCCGTCAACTCCTACGCCGTCGTACAGGGCATTGCGTTCCTTCCGCGAAGAAGACCTGACCATCCCCATCATCGGCCGCCCTTTCATCACAACCCCGGCGACAATCCCGGTCACCCTGGCCGCAACCCTGGGTCCCCTCCGCGGAGAAATTAGGGTCGCGAGGGATGAGTAGATACGCCAAGAACTTACGAGCAAGCTTGCTCGCAATCTGCGGCACACTGCCGGCGTTCGCCGGCTATGCAGACGACGCAAGTCCCGCCATTCAGCCGGTCGACCGGACCCAAAAGCCGCATATCGATACGATCACGGTCGAGGCAGAGAGAGACCGCAAAGCCATCGAGCGCCAAGTCAATGCCTTTGTCTCAGGTATCGCGGTGGCGCCTCGCGACCAATCGCTTGCCAATTGGCAAACCAGTGTGCCGCTTTGCCCTCTGGTAGCAGGTCTGCCGCGCGACGACGGCGAATACATGCTCGCGCGCATCTCGAAAATGGCCAAGGCCGCCGGCGCTCCCCTGGCCGCGGAGCATTGCAGGCCCAATTTCTATGTGATCGTCATTTCAGAGGTGAACGCACTGTTCAAGGCGTGGGGCAGGCGCGACCCCACGATGTTTGGGGATGCCGGCGGAACGCTCATTCACAATTTCCTCCACTCATCCACACCGGTACGGGCTTGGTACAACGCTGATATTTATAATTCCGACGGGACGCCGCTCGGCAACAACGATAATCAGGGCAGCTTCGATATCTCTCACGCGCGGGTCAACCTTCGCGCCGATGCTACGCGCATCCGCTTCAACGACGTGCGAAATCTGGCGTCGGTGATCGTGATCATCGATGCGCCGCGTGCGCGCGGCATCACTTTCGGTCAATTGGCAGCCTATGTCGCCATGATCGGACTCGCCGAAATTCGGATCGACGCGCGGGCAAGCGATGCGCCCTCCAGCATATTGCAGTTGTTCGCAACCTCAGGCAAGGTGCCGCCGCCGGGCTTGAGTGCGTGGGATGAAGCATTTCTAAAGGCGCTGTACCATACCGAGCACCTCGATCAACACCAGATTTCGGCGGTCAAGACCGCCATGGTGGGAGAGATCGCGCCGCATTGACCTGCTGGACGAATGTTGGGAATCTAGGCTAGGGAGGAGTCATGGCTGTACATGAGATGATCACAGCGATGGTGCAAGACGTCGCGCGCTAACCTGCCGGCCGTGGCGCTCGTGACCGGCGCCTCGCGCGGTATCGGCCGAGTCATCGCCATGCAGCTTGCGCAACGCGGAGCGCGGGTCGCGGTTCATTACCGCAACAACCGAGATGCCGCTGAGAAGTGTCTTCAGAGCCTTGCCGGCAGCGGGCATGCCATCTTCGCTGCCGATCTGTCGGATCCCAAAGCGGCGCTGCTGCTCTGGCAGCTCGTGCTCGAGCAGCTCGGCGCAGTCGATGTCCTGGTCAACAATGCCGGGCTGTACATCGAGAATTCGCCGCTGAGGATCGACTACGCAGGCTGGACGGCCGCATGGCAGCAGACGCTGTCCACCAACCTTTTTGGGCCCGCAAATCTGTCGCTGCTGGCGGCGCAGAGCATGGCGTCTCGAACCGATCCACGAGACGAGGGATTCGGCCGCGGCCGCATTGTCAACATCTCATCTCGCGGCGCTTTTCGCGGCGAACCGGACGCGCCCGCCTACGCGGCTAGCAAGGCCGGGCTCAATGCCCTGTCGCAGTCTTTGGCCAAGGCGCTCGCGCCGCGGGCGATCTACGTTTATTGCGTTGCGCCGGGTTGGGTCGAGACTGAAATGGCAACCGGCCACCTTGAAGGGCCGGATGGTCCTGCCATTCTGGCGCAGCACCCGCTGGGGCGCGTGAATCAACCCGAGGAGGTTGCGAATGCTGCCGTGTACTGCGCGCTTGACGCGCCCGCGGCAATGACGGGCTGCGTGATCGATGTCAACGGCGCGAGCTATCTTAGGACCTGAATCGCACAGGGTTCCTTCATGAATACGCCGCGTCGGGTGCTGCTACTCAGGCAGCTGACCCTGCATGAGATCGGTCAGCGTAAGGGCTCCGGTCAGCTCGAGGTACGTCAGCACCGGCAGGAGCAGCAGCGAAATCACCGCTGAGACCCGCACAAAACGCGCCAGAAGAAGCGATTTGCAATTCTTGGCGCACAGGTAGGTGGCGACGGTGATGTAAATGCCGAAAAACAGGCCGAGAATCGTATAGACGCGCATCAAGAATTGGTTCTCCGCATTGAGAAACAATTCGATGGCGCCGAAAAGCAGCGAGCCCACCACGCCATACAGCCAAATAACCTTGGACAGCGATGTTTTCCCTTGCAGCGGCTCCTGCAAAAATTCTGTGACGGTCATGCGAAACTTATTTGCGCCGATAGCCGGCACCCGCCCGGCGCGCAATGAGCATCGCCAGTTCCAGCGCTTGCTCAGCATTCAAGCGCGGGTCGACTTGCGATCGATACGCTCGAACCAGGTCGCTCTCGGTCAATCCGCGCGCCCCGCCGATGCACTCGGTCACATCCTCGCCGGTCAGTTCGATGTGCACGCCGCCGAGCATCGAGCCTTCTTCGTTGTGAATGCGAAATGCGGCCTCGACTTCGCCCAAAATATTGTCGAAGCGCCGCGTCTTCACGCCGCCCGCCGTGGTCTCGGTGTTGCCGTGCATGGGATCGCACACCCATAGCACCTGCGAGCCGGTTGCACGAACCGCGTGGATCATGGCGGGCAATCGTTGCTCGATATCCTTGATCCCAAACCGGTGGATGAATGTCAGGCGGCCGGGCTGATTTTGTGGATTGAGCACTTGAATCAGTTCCTGCAGCCATTCCGCACTCATGGAGGCGCCTACTTTCACGCCAATCGGATTGGAAATGCCGCGGAAATATTCGACGTGCGCGCCATCGATATTGGCCGTGCGCATGCCGATCCAGGGCATGTGCGTGGACAGGTTGTACCAGCGCTTTTGGCGCTCGATGTAGCGCGTCTGAGCCTGCTCCGAGAGCAGGTGCAACCCCTCGTGGCTCGTATAAAAATCGACGCGGGTTGCCGCATGCACCCGCTGGCCGCTCATCGACTCAAAGAAGTCCATCGACTCGGCAATCGAGTCGACAATCTGCTGATAGGCATCGCGCAGCGGCGCGTGGCGCAAGAAGCCCAGGTCCCAGTATTCCGGATGGTGCAGATCGGCGAAACCGCCGTCGATCAGCGCGCGCACGAAATTTAACGTCAGGGAAGCCCGCTCATAGCCGCGCAGCAGGAGTTCAGGATCCGGTTCGCGGTCTGCCGGCGTGAAACCAGGGCGGTTGACGTTGTCGCCGCGATACGACGGCAGCGTCACACCCTCGCGGGTTTCGGTATCCGCGGATCGGGGCTTGGCATACTGGCCGGCGAATCGTCCGACCCTAACGATGGGCTTTTTCAGGCCCTGCAGCAGCACCAGGCTCATCTGCAGAAGAATCTTCAGCCGCCTCGCAATATTGTCGGATTCGCAGTCCTCGAAACTCTCAGCGCAGTCGCCGCCCTGAAGCAGGAATTGCTCGCCGCGCTGAGCCTGAGCCAGCTTGGCTGTGAGTGCCTCGATCTCCCACGAGACCACCAGGGGCGGCAAGCGGCTCAAAGCACCGACGGCACGCTCCAAGCCTCTCGGATCGGCGTATTTGGGCTGTTGGGTCGCAGGACGGCTTTGCCAGGTTGCGGGATGCCAATTCGTCAAGACAGGAGTGGTCGACATCGCAGAGATGCTAGCGTTGTACGCTGTGCCAAGTCAAAATGCGGCCCCTTCACCATTGACCGCCGCCCGAGAATTGAATTATGAAGCACAGCAGCAATCCACTCGAGTCCCTGGGACTCAAGGACATCAACGCCGGCGCATGGTCGGGAAGCCACGGCTGGAGCACCGACACCAGCGGTCCTTTGATTGACTCGATCAATCCCGCGACCGGCCAACGGCTGGCGCAGGTGCGCGGTGCGACGGCTGCGGATTACGAAAATGTCATGGCGGCGGCGGTTGCCGCTGCGGCTGCGTGGCGGCGCGTGCCTGCGCCGAAACGCGGCGAGGCGGTGCGGCTGGTCGGCGAGGAGTTGCGCGCGTACAAAGATGCGCTCGGCAGCTTGGTGTCGTTGGAGAACGGCAAGATCAAGGCTGAAGGCGATGGCGAAGTCCAGGAGATGATCGATATCGCCGACTTCGCGGTTGGACAGTCGCGCATGTTGTACGGCAACACCATGCACTCGGAGCGCCCGCAGCACCGCATGTACGAACAGTGGCATCCGCTCGGCGTCGTAGGCGTTATTTCTGCATTTAATTTTCCGGTGGCCGTATGGGCCTGGAATGCATTTTTGGCGGCTATTGCCGGCAATGCCACCGTTTGGAAGCCGTCGCCCAAGACGTCTCTGTGCGCGCTGGCGGTGCAGCACATTTGCAATCGGGTGCTGGAACGTCATGGGTTCCCCGCCGTATTTCAAATCTTCATCGACGCGGGCACGGAACTCGCCGGCCGGTTTGTCGATGACAAACGAGTGGCGCTGGTTTCCTTCACCGGCTCGACGCACATCGGCAGACAAATCGGCGTGCGCGTCGCCGAGCGCCTGGGAAAGAGCCTGCTCGAGCTCGGCGGCAACAACGCCCTGATCGTCGATGAAGTTGCCAACTTGGACCTGGCGGTGCCCGCGATCGTATTCGGCGCGGTGGGAACCGCCGGTCA
>DATHFW010000041.1:0-4575 GCA_035317945.1 Steroidobacteraceae bacterium
CGATCGACCAGGAAGAATTGATTCGCGAAACCCAGGAGCAGGCCCTGTCGATCATGTCCGAGAGCGTCACAGCGGCGCAGGCAACGGCACTCTGGACGCAATGGACCGAGGCGTATTTCCTGCGCTACACGGCCGAAGAGATCGCCTGGCATACGGCCCTGCTGGCGACACGCGAGGCAGACGATGACACCCCGCTGGTCGCGATCCGCCAGCTGACCGATCGGGGCGGCACTGCCGTGCTCACCTACACGCCGCGGCTTCTGCGCAGCTTCGCGCGCACCACCGGCGTGCTCGATCAAATGGGCCTCAACGTCGTCGATGCGCGGCTGATCACGAGCGCCAACGGATTCAGTCTGGAAACCTACGAAGTACTCGAGGACAACGGCGCGGTAATCGCCGATGCAGCGCGCGTCCGGGAAATCGAACGGGCCTTGTGGAACGCCCTAAAGCAGGCGGAACATGCACCGCCCGCGGTGACACGGCGGGCGCCGCGCCAGGTTCGCATGTTCTACACACCGACCCAGGTCAACTTCAGCGTCGATAACCGCAACGAACGCACGATATTGGAGTTGATCGCGGCCGACCGCCCGGGTTTGCTGTCCGAGGTCGGCAAGGTATTTCGAGCCGAGCGCGTCGCCATCAACGGCGCCAAGATCATGACCGTGGGCGAACGCGCCGAAGATGTTTTCTACATCACCGGGGCGGACGGGGGTCTGCTGCCGGAAGATGTCTGCCGGCGCGTGCAGGAGTCCCTCACGCTGGCGCTTGACCGACGCGACGCAGTGCGATCTTGAGTTATCAGGAGCTGCGGGCGGTTATCGACGACGCCTACGAAGCGCGGGCGCAGCTCACGCCGCGTACGACGCCGAGGGAGTTGCGCACGGCGGTCGAGAATGCGATCGACTTGTTGAACGAGGGCGTAGTGCGAGTCGCGCAACCCGACGGCGGCCGCTGGCAGGTCAACGAATGGCTCAAGAAGGCCGTGCTGCTATCGTTTCGCATCAACGACAATGCAGTCATGCCGGCCGGGGCCTTGAACTTCTATGACAAAGTGCCGCTGAAGTACGGCGGCTGGGATGCGAATCGTTTCGCTGCTGCCGGCGTGCGCGTGGTGCCGCCGGCGACCGTGCGGCGCGGCGCCTTCGTCGCCTCGAACGTCGTATTGATGCCCAGCTACGTCAATGTCGGGGCGTATGTGGACTCAGGCACCATGGTGGACACCTGGGCAACCGTGGGTTCCTGCGCGCAGATCGGCAAGAACGTGCACTTGTCCGGCGGCGTGGGCATCGGCGGCGTGCTGGAGCCGCTGCAGGCGAGCCCCACCATCATCGAGGACAACTGCTTCATCGGCGCGCGCTCGGAAATCGTCGAAGGCGTCGTCGTCGAATCCGGCGCCGTGATTTCCATGGGCGTATTCATCGGCCAAAGCACGCGCATCTACGATCGCGAACGCGATGAAATTCTCTACGGCCGCGTGCCTTCGGGGGCCGTGGTGGTGCCCGGCACGCTGCCCGCCGCGAACGGCAAGTACGGGCTTGCCTGCGCCGTGATCGTCAAGCGCGTGGATGCCCAGACCCGCGCCAAGACCTCGCTCAACGATTTGTTGCGCAACACCGATTAGCGATAAGATTTGCCTCGCGTAGGGGCGATCAGGGGCTACGAATGAGTGACGATAAAGCGCCTTCACCGTCTCGCCGACAACTGTTCAAAAGCCTGACCTTAGTCCCGATCGCCGCCATCGGCGTCGCCGGTTGCGCCAAAGAATCAGATAAACCTACCGGTGCGGCCAGCGCCGCGCCCGGCGAATACCAACCGGCCTTTTTCAACGCCGCCGAGTGGGCATTCGTTTTGGCGGCCTGCGATCGATTGATCCCCGTCGACAACATCGGTCCGAGCGCCGGCCAAGCCGGTGTACCGGAGTTCATCGACCGTCACATGCAGACGCCGTATGCCAGCGGCGACATTTGGTATATGCAAGGCCCATTCGTCGAAGCGGCGCCGCAATTCGGTTACCAGGGCCGCCTCGCGGTCCGGGATATCCTGCGCGTGGGCATCAAGGGTATCGACGCGCACTGTCAAAAGCATTTCGGCGGCAAATCATTCGCGCAGCTCGAGCACGCCGACCAGGAGGCGCTGTTAAAGGCGGCCGAGGCCGGCAAGCTGGAGCTGGAAAATATCTCCGCCAAAGAATTTTTCACGCAGTTGCTGAATGAAACGCGCATGGGGTACTTCTGCGACCCGAAATACGGCGGCAACAAGAACATGGCCGCCTGGAAAATGATCGGCTATCCCGGCATGCGCGCCGACTACACCAATTGGGTCGAAGTGCGCAATCAGCCCTACCCGCTGCCGCCCGTCGACCTGGCCGGCAAGCGAGGCTGATCCCATGGCCATCGTCAAACCCAAGGTGGATGCCGTCATCGTCGGGATGGGATGGACCGGCGCGATCATGGCGAAGGAACTGACCGACGCGGGCCTGCGGGTGGTCGCACTGGAGCGCGGTCCGGATCGCGATACCCAGCCGGATTTCGCCTACCCCCGAGTCGTGGATGAACTGGAGGGCTCGATTCACCGCAAGTTCCTGCAGAGCTTGTCCAAGGAGACGATCACCGCCCGCCACACCACGAAAGATAACGCGGTGCCCTACCGACAGGTAGGTTCCTTCAAGCCGGGCACGGGCGTCGGCGGCGCGGGCACGCACTGGTCGGGCTGCCACTTTCGGGCGTTGCGTGAAGATTTCAATTTGCGCAGCAACCTGAAGCAGCGCTACGGCGCGAAATTCATCCCCGAGGGCATGACCATCGCGGATTTTCCGGTCTCCTACGAGGACTTGGAGCCGCACTTCGATCACTTCGAGTATGTCTGCGGCACCTCCGGCAAGGCCGGTGTACTGAACGGCGCCAAGATCTCCGGCGGCAATCCCTTCGAGGGTTCGCGCTCGCGCGAATTTCCCCTGCCGCCGAATCGAAATTATCTCGGCGCGGAATTGTTCTACAAGGCGGCGCGCGAAATGGGCTACAACCCCTACCCGATTCCCGCCTCCAATGCCTCGGCTCCCTATGTCAATCCGTATGGCTGCCAAATGGGGCCCTGCAACTTCTGCGGCTTTTGCAGCGACTATGGATGCCTCAATTATTCCAAGGCCTCGCCCAATGCGAGCATTCTCCCCGTGCTGCGTTTGCGCAAGGAGTTCGAGCTGCGCGCCCATGCGCAAGTGCTCAAGGTCAATCTCGACAATACGCGCACCCGTGCAACCGGCGTGACATATCTCGACGCCACCGGCCGCGAGACCGAACAGCCGGCGGATCTGGTAGTGCTGTGCGCGTTCTCTTTATTCAATGTGCATCTGATGTTGCTGTCGGGCATCGGCAAGCCTTACGACCCGGTTGCGGACGTAGGCACCGTGGGCCGCAACTATTCGTACCAAAATTTAAACCGCGTCACCCTGTACTTCGACGACAGTGTCCAGGCCAACGGCTTCATCGGCATCGGCGGCGGCGGCGCCACCTTCGATGATCTGAATGGCAACCAACTGGATAACGCGAAGGCAGGCTTCGTCGGCGGCGGCGTGATCTGGGCGAGACAGCCCGGCTCCGGCCCCATCCGCGGCATCAGCACGGCCCCGGGAGTGCCGAACTGGGGCAGCGCTTGGAAGCAAGGCGTCAAGGATGCGTTTCGGCATTCGTTCTACTACGAAGTGCAAGGCGCGTGCATGTCGTATCGCTCCAACTACCTGGACCTGGACCCGACTTACCGCGACGCTTTCGGCCGGCCGCTGCTGCGCATGACTTTCGACTGGAACGACAACGAAATTCGCGCCTCGCAATTCTTGGTCGGTAAAGCGCTGGACATGTGCAAGGTGCTGAATCCAAAAGCGCTCTCCGGCGATGCGAAGAAAGCGGGCGAACATTACAACATCACGCGCTATCAGAGCACGCACACCTGCGGCGGCGCCATCATGGGTACGGATCCGAAGACCTCCGCACTGAATCGATATCTGCAATCCTGGGATGTGCCCAATGTTTTTGCGCCGGGCGCCAATGCGTTTCCGCAGAACAACGGCTACAACCCGACAGGCATGGTGGGGGCACTGACGTACTGGGCAGCGAAGGCCATTCGCGAGCAGTACATCAAGAGCCCGGGCGCGCTGGTCCACACCTAGGAGCCTGTCTGAGTATTCCCCGTGGCCGCGAGCGTGACGGATTTGCCTTCAGTCGAGGCGGAGCCGACGAAGTTGGGTATGCTCCCAATGAGGAGGCGACAACGATGAATGAAGGCAAATCCGTCCGCTCCCGAAGGGTTGGCTCTGCAAGGGGCGTCAGCGGTGTTGCGCGGCTTGCCCGTGGAATTAACCACGGCCTGCGCCGCGCGCCTTGCATCCGCTCCCTTGCAGAGCCAACGCGGCTCACGCGGAATACTCAGACAGGCTCCAGGCAGCGATGAAAAAATCGGCGCGGCTCCTACTGACTCTTTTGGCCATCGTGTTGATCGCCTTCTTCGGCGCCTTGGGCTATGCGCTCATACCGACTCACACCCGGCCGATTGCCTCGGGCCAGCCGCCTCACTCC
Source organism: Steroidobacteraceae bacterium (assembly GCA_035317945.1). Classification (GTDB taxonomy): domain Bacteria; phylum Pseudomonadota; class Gammaproteobacteria; order Steroidobacterales; family Steroidobacteraceae; genus Bog-1198. Next base: position 4,569 of record DATHFW010000041.1, read on the forward strand.
GACGCGG
>DATHFW010000042.1:0-6522 GCA_035317945.1 Steroidobacteraceae bacterium
TTCGATGCCGGGCATATCGTCGATGCGCGCAACGTGCCGGCCGCGACGCTCCAATCGCAAGCCGATTCGTTGAAGAAGTGGCGCGACAAGAATGTCATTACTTATTGCGACAGCGGCAGCAATGGCGCCGGCGCCGCGCGCGCGCTCATCAAACTCGGCTTCACGAAAGTATTCAATCTTCAAGGCGGGCTCAATGCCTGGGTGAAGGAGAACTTGCCGCTGACGAAAACGGCCGGGGGTAAGAGTAGTTCGAAATGACGCAGCCGGTCGTGACCCTATACGTATCGGACTGGTGTCCGTACTGCCAGCGGGCCAAAGACCTGCTGACTCAGAAACAGGTGATTTTCGACGAAATCAACGTTGACGACGACGCGAAATTTCGCGAAGAAATGACTGCGCGCAGCAACCGCAACACGGTTCCGCAGATCTTTATCGGTGACAAACATGTCGGTGGGTGTGACGACCTTTTCGCACTGGATCGCAGCGGAGAGCTGGATCGGTTAATTCGGGGGGCAGATGAACGAGGTTAGTACGGCGGAATCAGGGGCCAATTTGGGCCCACAATTGAGTTTGCAGACCGTTTACTTGAAGGACTGTTCCTACGAGTCGCCGAATGGTCCGCGCTTGCCCAACAACCAAGCCTGGGAGCCGAAGTTTCAGCTGAATATGAATACTTCGGCGGAAGAACTCTCACCCGACGCCCGCGAAATATTGCTGACTGTCACCGTCGAAGCGAAGCAGGGTGACGCGACCTTGTATCTGGTAGAGGTCAAGCAAGCGGGCGTGTTTTCCATTACCGGCGCCACGGGCGAGGATTTGAAACGCCTGATCGGCAGCTTCTGCCCCAGTGTGCTGTTTCCCTATGCACGTGAAGTGATTTCGGATTTGATCGTCAAGGGCGGATTCCCGAATTTCCTGCTGCCGCTGGTCAATTTCGAAGCGTTGTTCGCTCAGGCGCAACAATCTTCGCAGCAGCCGAACCTGGTGAACTAAGGGTTGGTATGACCCGGCGTGCGGAACCGATGACGGTCATCGGCGCCGGCTCCTGGGGCACGGCACTCGCCATTCTGTTGTCGCGGGAAGGACGCCTTACCCAACTGTGGAGCCGCGACGCTGAGCAGCTCGATGCGATGCGCAACGCGCGGCGGAACATGCGCTATCTGCCGGACGCCTTGTTCCCGGAATCACTGCAGGTAGCGGTCGATCTGGATCAGGCGCTCAAGGGCGCCCGCGACGCACTGATCGCCGTGCCTTCGCACGCATTTCGCGCAACCCTCGAAGCGATTCGGCCGCACTTGGCGCCCCACACCCGAATTGCCTGGGCGACCAAGGGATTCGAGATCGAGAGCGGGTTGTTGCCCCACCAGGTCGTGCGGGAAGTTCTGGGCGCCACGCCCGGAGCCGTCTTGTCCGGCCCGACCTTCGCCAAGGAAGTCGGCGCCGGTTTGCCGACCGCGATGACCGTCGCCTGTGCCGATGAGCACGTCGCCAAGGAGCTCGCGCTTAAGCTATCGGGACCCAGTTTCCGCGCCTACACCCAGACCGACATCATGGGCGTGGAGGTGGGCGGTGCCGTGAAGAATGTCATTGCGATCGGCTCCGGCATTGCCGACGGCATGGGATTCGGCGCCAATACCCGCGTGGCACTAATTACGCGGGGTCTGGCTGAAATGATGCGACTGGGCGTCAAGCTCGGCGCGCAGCGGGAGACTTTTATGGGGCTCGCGGGTCTTGGGGACCTGGTTCTGACGTGCACCGATGATCAATCGCGCAACCGTCGATTCGGCATGGCGCTGGGCCGCGGCGAATCACCGGCTCAGGCGCAAAGCGCCATTCATCAGGTGGTCGAGGGCGTACTCGCGGCGCGCGCCGTGCACCATGTGGCGGATCGGTTGGCCGTCGACATGCCGATTTGCCGTGAAATATACGGGATCATGTACGAGAACAAACCGGTGCGGGCGGCGGTGCAAGCACTGATGGGACGAGAGGTGCGGTCGGAGTCCGATTGAGTCTCGTATCGATTTACAGATTTGCCGGTCCATTTTGGACTTTAATTCAGCCATTTTTGTTGAACAGTTGGGAGCGTATATGAATCACATCGAATTTAAGATTGGCGCAGTATTGCTGGCGAGCCTGGGCTTCGCGGCGATCGCGCCTTCGGCACAGGCAGCACCGGCGAAGGCGGCGCCGGCAAAAGCAGCCCCGGCACAAACGTCGGCGGCAGAAGCGGCAGGCGAGCTTTCTTTAACGCGTTTCGATTGCGGTAAGACCACCACGCTCGACGACGTTAGCCGCTTCTCGGACGTTGCCGCATTCAAGGGATTGAATATCCAGCTTACCTTCAGCTGCTATCTGGTGAAGCACGGCAGCGATTACCTCGTCTGGGACACCGGCAATCCGGCGGCCACGGGTACCACGCCTGCGCCCACCGCGCCGAAAACGAGCCTGGTGGAACAACTGGCGGAATTGCACTTGAAACCTGAGCAAATCAATTTTGTCGGTATCAGCCACTATCACGGAGACCACGTCGGCCAAGTCGCCTCGTTTCCGCAGGCGACATTGCTGATCGGCAAGGGTGATTGGGATGCTCTGAATGACGCCAAAAATGACTCCAAGCCAAATCCGGCAATCAATCCGGCGAATTTCGCCCACTGGATCAGCGGCGGAGGCAAAGTCGAGCCGGTGTCCGGGGACAAGGATGTGTTCGGCGACGGCAGCGTCATCATGTTGAACACGCCTGGGCATACGCCCGGTCATCACAGCCTCTTGGTCAAGCTCAAAAACAAAGGCAATGTTCTGATCACCGGCGACTTGGCGCACTTCCGTGAAAATTACGATAGCAATGGCGTGCCTACGTTCAACACGAACCGCGCCGATACGCTGGCATCCTTGGATCGCTTCAAACAGCTGGCTACGAATCTGCACGCCACCGTGATCATCCAGCACGATGCTCGGGATATCGATAAATTGCCGGTTTTCCCTGCTTCCGCGAAGTAACCACCCCCATGCTAACCTTTCAAAACATGCGCAACACCACCCTTTTCGCCCTGTTGGTCATATGTTCCTTCAGTGCCGCCGCCAAGGCACCGGAGCCCGTCGCTTCAAGGATTGCCGCCCAGAACGCGCTTTTCGAGGAGCAATACCAATCGGATCTCAAAAGACATCCGGAGCGTGCAACGGCGGTCGGCGATTACCGATACAACGATCAGCTCGATGACTACTCTCCGGCCGGATTCCAGCTCCAGCACGCCCTTGACGAGGATTTTCTCGCCCGTTTGGCCGCAATCTCGACGGCGGGCTTTGCGGAACAGGATCATCTGTCCCATGAGGTCATGCAGCGGGCGCTCAAGCAGCGAATCGCGAACTTCAAGTTCAAAGAATACGAGATGCCGGTGAATCACATGGAGGGGCCGCAGACACGTCTGGCGGACATGCCGCTCTCGGTGCCGCTGGATTCCGTTAAGCACTACGAGGATTACATCGCGCGTCTGCACCAGATCCCGCGAGTGTTTTTGCAGACCGAGGAAGTGCTGCGTGCGGGCATGAAGGACAACCTGATGCCGGTTCGATTTCTCATCGAAAAAGTGCCGGCGCAGTGCGAGGGAGTCATCGCCGCGAACCCGTTTTTGTTGCCGACCAAGAAATTTCCCGCCGGCATTTCGCCGGAAGATCAACAGCGTTTGACCCAGTTGATTACCGCCGCCGTCAACGATGAGGTCATTCCCGCGTATAAAGGCTTTGCGGCCTTCGTTGCGACGGAGTACGCACCCCAAGGCCGCTCAACCCTGAGCGTCGCGTCGCTGCCGGGCGGCAAAGAACGCTATTTGAACGACATTCGCAGCCGCACCACGATCAGCACTTTGAGCCCGGAAAAGATCCATGCGATCGGTTTACACGAGATCGAACGCATCCAAGGCGAGATGCTGGTCATCGCCAAGTCACAGGGCTTCGCGGATGTGGCATCGTTCCGCGATTCATTGAAAACCAATTCCAAGTACATTCCGACTTCGTCCGAACAGATTCTCGATGATTTCCGCAAATACATCGCGCAAATGCAGCCGAAACTAACCGACCTGTTCGGCTACATTCCCGGCTCGCCGGTCACGGTCGAGGCGATTCCGGCTTTCCAGGCAGGGGCGGCTACGCATTACCAAACCGGTACTCCTGATGGCAAACGCCCGGGACGCGTGAGCGTTGCAACCGCCCACTTCGAGCATCGCTGGCTCGTCGATGATGAAGCCACCGCTTACCATGAGGGCATTCCGGGGCATCACATGCAATTGTCGGTTGCACAGCAGATGACGAGTTTGCCGAAGTTTCGCCAGCATGCCGGCAACTCCGGCTACACGGAGGGATGGGCGTTGTATTCTGAGCAGCTCGGCAAGGAGGTCGGATTCTACAAAGATCCGGTCAGCGACTACGGCAGGCTCAGCAGCGAGCTGTTCCGCGCGGTGCGGCTGGTGGTGGACACCGGTCTTCACGCGCAAGGCTGGAGCCGCGATCAAGTGGTCGAATTCTTCCGCAAATATCAGCCGGTCGATGAACCCACCATCCAAGCGGAGACGGATCGCTACATTGCCTGGCCTGCTCAGGCGCTGTCGTACAAGCTCGGCCAGCTCAAGTTTCGCGAGCTGCGCAGCCGCGCGCAGCAGCAACTGGGTTCGAAGTTCGACATCCGCAGTTTTCACGATGAGATGCTGAACGGCGGCGTACTGCCGCTCGATCTGCTGGACTCGCGCACCAACAGCTGGATACAGGCGCAGAGAACGGCGGTTAAACCCACGGTTAAAACCGCCGCGAATTAAAAGGGCATGCACCGCCGGGCCGCCCGGACCGGTGGTGCTATCCCGTTTAAAGCCCGCGTTCGAAGCCGATCTGACGCCAGGCCTCGAACACCACCAGCGCCACGGCGTTGGACAAATTGATGCTGCGGCTGTGCGCACGCATCGGAATGAACAAGGAATGATCCGCTCCGGCTTGCCGCAATGCCGAGGGCGGCAGGCCGCGGGTTTCCGGTCCAAACAGGAACGCATCCCCGGCCCGGTACCGCACATCGCTGTAGCACTGTTTGCCGCCGGTTTCCACCGCGAACAGCCGCGAGCCGTCAAGTTGAGCCAAACACGCTTCCAGATTCGCGTGCACTTTCACTTCCGCCAGATCGTGATAGTCGAGTCCGGAGCGCTGCAGACTCTTATCGTCCAGCCTAAAGCCCAAGGGTTTGACCAGATGGAGCGTCGCGCCGGTGTTCGCGCACAAGCGAATGGTGTTGCCGGTGTTCGGTGGAATCTCGGGCTCGAACAGCACCACGTGAAACATCGGGCCTATTTCTCGAGGGCGGGCCGATGCCTGTCGAGGACGACGAGCTGCGTTGGATAGGCGAATTCCACGCCTATGCGCCGCAGTTCATCGATAATCCGAAAATTCACGGCCTGCTGCAGGTCCATCATGGGGTTGACGGTGGGCTGCTGCACGAAGTACGACAGCTCGAATTGAAAACAGCTTTCGCCCAGAGTTTTCAAGTGACAGCGCTCGAAGCTCGCCTGCGCGTGTTCGCGAACGATGTTCTCCAAGAGTTTGGGCATTTGCTTCAGCTTGTCGGCCGGGGTGTCGTAGGTCAGACGAATCGTTGCCAATATCCGCTGCTGCGACAGGCGGCCGAAATTGCGCACCCGGCTCTTTAAGATATCGGCATTCGACAAGATGATTTGTTCGCCGCCCTCGCTGCGTAAGCGAGTGGTCTTGATGCCGATGTGCTCGACCCTCCCGATATAGGCATCAATGACCAGGTTGTCGCCGATCACAAAAGGCTTGTCGAGGGCGATCGACAGCGACGCGAACAGGTCGCCCAAGACATTTTGCAGGGCGAGCGCTACGGCGACGCCGCCGACGCCCAGGCCCGCCAGCAAGGCGGTGATATTGACGCCGATATTGCTGAGCATCACGAGGATCAGCAATGACCAGATCAGCATGCGCGACACAAAACTGACGATATCCAGGGAGCCGGCGAAAACGCGGTCGGCGCCGCGCTCCACTTCCTTCATTTCCAGATAGAAACGCACCGTGCGGCCGGCCCAAAGGCCGACTTGAATCAAGATCAGGATCATCGCCGTGTTGGACGCGACCAGCTGAACCCTGTCGGGGAGCGTCAGGCTTTGTCGCGCCACATCGAGGGCGACGGCGAAGAACAGAATTTGCTTGGTATTGCCGATCAGATAGCCGATGAGCCGGATCAGCGTGGGATTCTTGACGCTGGAATACTTCTGGTGTCGCGAGGCGATGAGATCTCGCAGGACCCAGAGGCTCGTCCAGACGACCGCGCCTATGACGCCGGCGATCAGCCACTCCGTTGCCGGGATGCCGAGCAGCAACTCTTGCACGGAGCCGATTTTTTTCGAGAGAAATTCACCCATCCGCGAATTATAAACTGCGGCGCGGCGCTAGCTGACGTCTTCCATGCCGAGTTCCTTCATCTTGCGCGTCAGCGTGTTGCGGCCCCAGCCCAACAGTTTGGCCGCGTCTTGC
>DATHFW010000043.1:0-2064 GCA_035317945.1 Steroidobacteraceae bacterium
AGACGAGACCATCGAGATTCAATACTTCGACGGCACCGTTGCGGAAATGGATTTCGATTGTTGGAATGAGCATCTGCGCGACGATCTCATCGAGGTTGCCGATGCACCGGAAGATTGGTCGGGCGCCGTCGACGTCGAAGCGGAAGACTTGGGCCGCGAGTTCGAGGACAACGCGAGGACCGCCTGGTCCAATCCGCACGAGCGCTCACTGCGCCGATAATCCTGGAGCGTCGCTCCGCTTCAGGCCGCAGCGTTGGCCGCTTCGCGCGCCGAGACGACGCTCAACGGCTTTCGCAAAACCACCAGCAGGATCAATCCGGGCACTGCGCTCAGGCACGTGATGGTGAAAAAATGCGCCCATCCCACCACGGGCACCAGAAAGCTCGCGATATATCCCGTTAGGTTTCGCGGCAGTATGGCGATGGCAGACAAGATCGCGTATTGCGTCGCGCTGAAATTGACCGAGCACAGCGACACCAGGAACGCGACGAATGCCGCCTGCCCCATTCCCCCGACCATGGTGTCCAAACAAGTCGCGAGCGCCAGCAGCCAGATTTTTTTTCCCGCCACGGCGAGCCACGCGTACAGCAAATTGGTGAGCGACTGGCCAATGCCGAAAATCAGCAGCGAACGAAACGTTCCCCAGCGGATATAAATCCAGCCGCCGAGCGCGACACCGACCATCGTCGACACGGTCATATTGACCTTGCCGAAGATGCTCAACTCGTGCAGTGAGAATCCCACTCCTTGGATCATGAACGTGCTGTACAGACTCAACGCCAGCGCATCACCCACTTTGTATAGAAGTATGAGAATCAAAAAACCCCACATGCCTTTCTGCGAGAGCAACGCGCGCAGCGGATGCCACACGGCCGCCGCCAAGGTTGCGGGCCGCACGCCGGGCACCGCGGGCTCGGGCGCCCACAGCGTCGCGAGCATGGTCGCCGCCATCAGGCAGGCCACGAACAAAAAAGCCAGACGCCAGCCGAGGCTGCCGGCGATGTAAACAAGCACGGCGCCGGCCAGCATGGCGGCGGTGCGGTAACCGAACGCCTGCGTGGCGGCCGCGAGGCCCCGCTCGCTTGGCGGAATCGTGTCTACCCGATAGGCGTCGACGACGATGTCCTGCGACGCCGACAAGAAAGCCAGCAACACTGCGATGGCGCCCAGCAACGGCAGCTCCCTTGCGGGAGAGATGAATCCCATGACGCCGATGCAGACCGTGAGTCCAGCCTGATAGATCAGGATCCAGCCGCGGCGCCTTCCCAAAAACGGCGGTAGATAACGATCGAGGAAAGGCGCCCAGAGAAATTTGATGTTGTAGGGCAGTGCCGCCAGCGAAAATATGCCGATGGTCTTGATGTTCAGGCCTTCCGAAGCCAGCCACGCCTGCAGCGTGAAATTGGTGAGATTGAAAGGCAATCCTGAGGCAAAGCTCAACAGGAGCACAGCCATCATGCGCTTGTCACCCAGCGCCTGCAGGAGTGTGGGCTTGGTGAGTTCGGTCAAAGGCAGCCAGGAGTCGTGACGATGTGCATCGCGCGCGATAATATCAGTCCCCATGACCTTGGCGTATCAAAGTGAGTTCATCGACCTGTGCGTGCAACTGGGCGTTCTGCGATTCGGCAGCTTTACGCTCAAGTCCGGGCGCGAAAGTCCTTACTTCTTCAATGCCGGATTATTCAACACCGGCGCCGCAATCGCCGCCGTGGGGCGAGCCTACTCGGCCGCGATCGCAGCCTCCGACCTGAAATTCGACATGTTGTTCGGGCCCGCCTACAAAGGCATTCCGCTCGTGACCATTACCGCGGCGGCCCTGGCGGAGCGGCATAGCCGCAATACGCCCTTTGCCTTCAACCGTAAAGAGGCCAAGGAGCACGGTGAGGGCGGCAAGATCGTGGGCGCCCCACTGCAGGGCCGCGTCTTGATCGTCGACGATGTGATCACGGCGGGGACGGCCATTCGCGAGTCCCTAGATATCATCCGGGGGGCCGGGGCAACGCCCGCCGGAGTGCTGCTCGCGCTGGATCGCCAGGAACGCGCATCCGGCAGCGACTTTTCGGC
>DATHFW010000044.1:0-2382 GCA_035317945.1 Steroidobacteraceae bacterium
CATGGTCGCGAAACCGTAGATGACGATCAAAATGCCGCCGACCACCGATGATGCGTAGAGCCAGGCGAGATTGATCTCGAGCCCGGGCGTGGTGATGGTGCGGTTGAGCAGGCAGAGCTTGAAGCCGTACCACGCGGTGAGCAGGCCGACGCCCATGATCAGCGCGTGATTGAAGCGGTGGATCCAGAGCTGCGCGGTCTCCGGCAGGCGATGTACGAACACCGCGAGCGCGAAATGCGAACGCGACTGGATGCCGATCGCCGCACCGATCAGCGTCAGCCATGCCAGCGAGAATTCGCCGACTTCCTCGACCCAGGTAAAGGATATCGGGTCGACATCGAGCCAGTCGGTAATGGCGCCGACGAAATAGCGCAGGATCACGCCGACCAGCAAATTGACGATGGCAATGATGATCAGCGCCGTGACCGCAAATTTCGGAACGGCTGAGAGGTTACGCAGCATGCGCCAGGGAATTCCGGACAGGGATGGTTGAAGGAGGAGAGGTTGGATAAACGGGGCCGAAGCTGTCAGCTCGGCCCCGCGGTTTATTGTCAGGCCTTGAAGCCTTCGATCTCGTCCCACAATGCGCCGTACTGGCCTTTGTAAGCCGGCCAGATCTTCTGCTGCGCCACCTTGCGGAAGGCATCGACGTCGGATTCGACCACGGTCATGCCGAGCGGTTCCAGCAACAACTTGGCTTCCTTGAAATTATCGACCGACTCCGTTGCCTGCCGGGTCTTTTCCTGCGCGGTGCGGGAGAGCTCCATCACGAGCTTCTGCTGATCGGGCGTCAACCCGTTCCAGATTTCGAGATTCATCACCGCGTTGGTCGGGCCGTAATTGTGATAGGTGAGGGAGGCGTATTTCGACACCTCGTAGATCTTCAGCGCTTTCATGTTGACCACGGGCAGGTCGCCGCCATCGATCACGCCCTGTTTGGCGGCGGTGACAACTTCGCCATACGCCATCGGCACCGCGTTGCCGCCGAGCCCGTTGATGGTGTCGCCAAAGATCTTGGATTGCTGCACGCGAATCTTCAGGCCGCGCAGGTCTTTCGGCTCAGTGATAGGCTTCTTCGCGGTCCAGAAATGGCGGAAGCCGTAATCGAAATAGCAGAGCACCTTGAGTTTATACTTGTCCTCGATCTCGTGGCTGATCTTGTCGCCGATCCGCCCGTTGAGCATCGCATACGCAGACGTGTAATCCTTGACCAGATAAGGCACCAGCAGCGCACCCATTTCCGGAAACACGGTGGCCGCGGCGCCCGCCGGGCTGCCCATCGCGATGCTGCCGGACTTCACGGCGTTCATGATCTCCAGCTCCTGCGGGATCAGGGTCTTGCCGAAGAACTGCATTTCAAGCGCGCCGTTGGATCGCGCGGTCAATTCCTTGGCCATCCAGTCGAATGCGACCGCGGCCGATTCCGGAACCGCGTTGATATGGGCGAACACCAGCTTCTTGGGTTGGGTTTGCGCGAACGCTGGCGCGCGGCCAGTGGCGAGAATGCCGGCCATGCCGGCGCCCGCCCGCAGAAGCGTGCGGCGATTAAAACGGACGCGGCTCGTCGGAGCTGCTGACATCGTGAATCCTCCAAAATCGCTTTTTTTGTTTGCAGTGCAGCAGCCGGACAGAAAAGACCGGCCAATCCGGCGCAAAGCTTACAGCATGGCGGTCGCGTTGCCAGCGGCATGTTGACGCCGACTTGCGAACTTGGAGGGCTCGCGCTGCAACGCAATTTGCAGCGCGGGTCATCTGCGCCGGACTTACGGCGCTGTCTTCAAACCGAGATGCCGCACTTCCCAGGGCAGGATGACTTTCCGGAAAATCACCGGATCCGGCCAGGTTGGTGTACTGCGACCCATATGCCCGCCCACCGGGTTGATCCACGCCTCGCGCGGTTCGCTGCCGCTATTGATGAGCAATTCGAGATCGTCGATCGGCACCTGGGTATCTTTTGTGCCGCCCACCACCAGCATCGGCGCCGCCGGCTTGCCGAGCAGATCCTGCGCCTGCAGCGACATCTTGGGCAGGAACGCAATCAACTCGTCCGCCGATTTGAGGCCGTACACGAACAGGTTCGCTGGCACGAGATCGAACAGATATTCGCGGGTGTACATCCGGCTGCGGAAGAAGTCCGACTGAAAGGTGCGATGGGTCGGCGGCGACTGCGTCACCGCGCCCAACAGGCGTTTCGCCTCGGTGTGCGCGAGCTTCGCCGCCCAATAGGCCCCAAAACTCTGGCCGTGCACCAGGATGCGGTTCTTGTCGATCTCAAGCCGTGTCGCGAGATAATCGAGCACGCGCGAATACATCTGGTCGGCGGTCTCGTCGGCCTTGCGCGGGGCCTGTCCGGTGCCGGGACTGTCGAGCGCGAAGAAGCCG
>DATHFW010000045.1:0-9213 GCA_035317945.1 Steroidobacteraceae bacterium
CGATAGTTGCGCGCGGTTCTCAAGGGACGAAACGGCAACACCACGCCATAGAGCAGCGGCAGCCAAATCAAGCGCGAGGTATCGATGACGCGGCGGTCGCTCAAGAATTCGCGCAAATAACGCTGCACGGCGAAGTAGGACGGCGAATCGGGCGTGCCCAGATTGACGATCAGCACGCCAATCCGGCCCGCCGCCTGCGAGTCTTTGGACGCGGCGGCGGCGGCCACGGCGTGAAAATAGGCCATTGATCAGGTTCCTCAAGCCACGAGCCCGCACAGTATACTGCGTGGCGCATGAAGCCCTTCATCCAAGCGTAGACCGACAATGTGGCTGAGTGCCGACGAGATCGAAGCGCTTGCCTTGAGCTTGAGCGTGGCCTCACGCAGTGTTCTTTTGAGCCTGCCCTTTGCGGTCTTGCTGGCGTGGGTATTGACCCGGCGGCAATTCGTCGGCCGCACCATTCTCGACGCGTTCGTGCACTTGCCCCTGGTGCTGCCGCCGGTGGTGATCGGCTACCTGTTGCTGCTGCTGTTCGGTGCGCGCGGTCCTATCGGCGGCTGGCTCGAACGTGCGTTCGGCATCGAGCTCATTTTTACCCGCAACGGCGCCGCGCTGGCCACTGCGGTGATGTCCTTTCCCTTGATGGTGCGCGCCATGCGCATCTCGCTCGAGAACGTCGATCGCGGACTGGAGGATGCCGCACGCACCCTGGGCGCAGGCGCCCTGGATCGCTTCGCGACCATTACTCTGCCGCTCATGCTGCCGGGGGTACTGGCGGGCGCGATCACTGCGTTTTCCGCGGCGCTCGGCGAATTCGGCGCCGTCATTACTTTCGTATCGAACATTCCCGGCGAGACACGCACGCTGCCGCTGGCTTTGTATACCGCTCTGCAGACACCGGGCGGCGATGGGGCCGCAGCCCGCCTGGCATTGATCTCCTGCGCCTTAGGCTTGGGCGGACTGCTCTTGTCCGAGTGGTTCGCGCGCCGCGTGCGGCACATGCTGGGACGCTGATGCTGACCGTTGCCGCCAAAAAGCAGCGCGGCGCCTTTACGCTGGAGGCGCAATTCGCGCTACCGACGCCGGGCGTGGTTGCACTGTTCGGCCGTTCCGGCTGCGGCAAAAGCACACTGATCAACGTGATTGCCGGGTTGCTCAAAGCCGATTCGGGGCGCGTCGTGCTCGATGATGCCGTGTTGCTGGATACGGAGCAGCACATCGATGTGCCGCCTGAACGCCGCCGCATCGGCTACGTGTTTCAAGACGCCAAGCTCTTTCCCCACTTGAGCGTCGCAGCGAATTTGCGGTACGCCCAAGACCGGGCAAGGGTTGCCGCCTACGTGAGCTTGGATCTGGTCGCCGACCTGCTCGACTTGGGAACGCTGATGCATCGGCGCACTCACCAGCTCTCGGGCGGCGAGCGTCAACGCGTGGCCATAGGCCGGGCGCTGCTGTCGCAACCAACGCTTCTGTTGCTCGATGAGCCGTTGGCATCGCTTGATGCCTCGCGACGCGAGGAGTTGCTGCCGTACCTGGAAACGCTGCGTGACCAGTTGGCAATCCCGATGGTGTACGTCAGCCATCATTTCGACGACGTCTTGAGACTGGCCACCCACCTGGTCCTGATGGAATCGGGCAAGACCACCGCTCAGGGAAACTTGAGCGACATGAGCTTGAACCCCGGGGTGCGCGCCATCATCGGCGCCGACGCGGTGGGCGCGATCGTCGACGGCATCGTCTTGGGCGCCGATCCCGAAAGCGGACTGTTGCGCGTGCAAGTGGGCCACGGCGAACTGAAAGTTCATTTTGGCAATGCGGCCAACGGCGCCAAGCTTCGTGTGCAATTGTTGGCGCGCGATCTGATCGTCGCAACTCGTGCGCCACAACAGTTGAGCGTCCGCAACAGCCTGACGGGCGTCGTCACGGCGGTCATGGATGATGATGAGGATTCGGATTTGATTGCCATCGACATTGGCGGCACGATCATCATGGCGCGAGTCACCAAAGCCGCCACACGCGAATTGGGACTCGTCGCCGGATTATCCGTGTGGGCGCTGGTGAAGACCGTATCGCTGCGCCCGCACTCTATTTGACCCTGGTGCCAAGATGCAGAATGGCCACTATGTGGTCGTCTGCCGCGAGGCCTACCGCTGCCTTGACTCTCGCACTGTAGGCAGCGGGGCCGGTCTTCCACATCACGCCGAAGCCTAAATCATTCGCGGCCAGCAGCAGATTTTCCACCGCCGCGCCGACGGCGATGATTTGCTCGATTTCAGGCACCTTGGCGATATCCTTCCGCACTGCGCAGCCGGCGACCAGAATGCTCGGGGAACGCCTGATTTTCTCGCGCTCGAGCTCCATCTGCTCATCGGTGAATGTCGGTATTTGGTCCCGCCTTGCCTCGGCCACCGCGTTCGCGAAGGACTCACGCGCGGCGCCGTTCACCGCGATGAAACGCCAGGGTTTCAGGCGTCCGTGATCCGGCGCGTGAGCGGCCGCCTGCAACAGCCGTTCCATTTGTTCCGCAGTGGGCCCCGGCTCAGACAGGCCCTTGGCCGTGGAGCGTGAGGCAATCGCATCGAATAATTCCATCAGAAGACCCCTGAATAAGCACAAAAGGAGATAGGCCCGAGCAAGCCATGGCTTTCGGCTATGATTTGCGGCCGAGGTGCCGGGTACGGCAACTCGAAATTATACCTGTACGTCTTCCAAGGAGCCCTCAATGAACCGTTTTGTTTTGGCGTCAATGGCCGCGCTGGTGGGCGCGAGCGCGTTCGCAGCGCCGGTTACCTATACTCTCGACCCCGCCCACACCTTTCCGAGCTTCTCAGCCGATCATTTCGGCGGCCTGTCAGTATGGCGCGGCAAATTCAACACCACATCCGGCAAAGTCGTCTACGACAAGGACGCGAAGTCCGGCTCCATTGAAGTGACGGTCGATATGAGCTCGATCAACTTCGGCATGCCGAAGTTGGATACCCATGCGAAATCAGCTGAGATGTTCGACGCGGCGAAATATCCGACGGCAACTTACAGCGGCAAATTCACCAAGTTCAACGGCACTGCACCCGCGGAAGCGCAGGGCACCTTGACCATGCACGGCGTGACCAAACCGGTGACCTTGAAGATTGAATCGTTCAAGTGCATGCAGAACCCGATGAGCAAGAAGGAAGTATGCGGCGCCGAGGCCTCTGCGACCTTTAGCCGCGCCGACTTCGGCGTCAACTACGGCGATAAATATGGCTTCAATCAGGAAGTGAAGCTGCAGATCCAAGTGGAAGGCAGCCCCGCAGCCTAGTGCTTCGCAGAATCGGCCCGCTGCGCGATGCGGGCCGATTCTGCAGTCCTTCAGGCAAGCAGCCGCCGCAGCGGCTGCTCCCACTTTTCAGCGGACCCTGGAATCAGTAATTGCGTGAGGCCCGCGGTATGCGCGACACCGCGAATGCCGAGAGCGCCGAGCGCGCGCTCATCGACCGCCTTTGAGTCCGCGATGCGCATGCTCAAGCGGCCCGCGACAATTTCAAGGTCGGCGACGTTTTCGCGGCCGCCCAGCGCGGCGAGCATGGCGGACGCATCTTGGCTCGGCGACGCATCGGGCCGCGCGGCTCGAGTCCCGGCTGGTTCGCGCATGGCGTCGCGGATTTCGCCGGCCACTTGGTCGGCGATGGGCCCTAGCACCACTTGCAAGCCCGTCGTCCCGGAACGCAGCAAGCCGCGCGAACCCAAGTGCTTGAGCACCGCCTCGTCGATCGCGCGATTGTCGAGCAGTGTGAGGCGCAATCGCGTCGTACAGGCGGTCACTTCGGTGAGGTTTGAAGCACCGCCGAGCGCCCCGACGAAGGACCTGCCGCGGCTGCCCGGCTCGATGGGCGCAAAGGATTGACCCGTATCCTCGATTTCCCGTCCGGGTGTCAAGAGATTCAATCGCACGATGCAGACGCGAAACACCGCGTAGTACAGCAGAGAATACGCGGCGCCGATCGGGATCAGCAGCAGCGGCCGCTGAGCGTGAGTGAAATTGAGCACATAGTCGAAGAGGCCGGCCGAGAAGCTGAAGCCCAGGTGCACGCCGAACAAATGCATGATCACCATGGCGAGACCCGTTGCTATCGCATGCAGCGCGTACAGCACCGGGGCCAAAAACATGAACGTGAATTCCACCGGCTCGGTGACGCCGGTCAAGAACGACGTGAGGCCCAATGACAGGAGCAGGCCTGCGACCCCGGCGCGGCGCTCCGGCCGAGCCGTGTGATACATCGCCAGGCACGCGCCCGGCAAGCCGAACATCATGACCGGGAAAAACCCCGACATGAACGCTCCGGCGCTTGGATCGCCGGCAAAGAATCGGTTTAGATCGCCGGTCGCGCCGTGGTAGTCGCCCACGATGAACCACGCGAAATTGTTGAGAATATGATGCAGCCCCGTGACGATCAGTATTCTATTCAAGACGCCGTAGGCGAAAAGACCGATCGACCCGGCGCCTAAGATCCACTGGCTCGCCGCATCCATTCCACGCTCGAGGAAGGGCCACGCATAGCCAATCAGGACACCCAACACCAAGCCCACGATGCCGCTGATTATGGGCACAAAGCGCCGCCCCCCAAAAAAGCTCAGGTAGCTCGGCAGAGTGATATTGCTGTATCGGTTATAGGCGACGCCGGCGACGATGCCCGACAACAATCCAACCGGAATGCTGAGCTTGGTAAGCGAGCCGGGCGGCACGTGCATCAAGCTCTCCACCGCCCGCGTGGTCACCAGGAATCCGACCACCGCGGCGAGCCCGGCTGCACCGTGGTTCTCGCGCGCAAGCCCCACGGCGACTCCTATTGCAAACAGCAGTCCTAGGTTCGAGAAAATGGCGCTTCCGGCCGCGGCCATCTCGGTCCAGTTGAGCACATCCGGCTGACCCAAACGCAGCAACAGTCCGGCGATGGGCAATACCGCAATGGGCAGCATCAATGCGCGGCCCAGTTGCTGGAATCCCGAGAAGCGCATTTTCATGATATTTCTCCCCCATCCCCGAGTGCTTGCTCGATCAGGCTACGCACCTCGGTCGCAGAACCCAAGTGGAGGCAGCGCTTCGCGAGTTCGCGGCACTCCTCGATGCGCAATCCGCCGATCCGGCGCTTGAGCGCAGGTATCGCCGCCGGCACCACCGAGAGTTCGCGAATACCCAGACCCAGCAATATCGGCACTGCCGTGCGATCGGCGGCCACCCCGCCGCAGACGGCTACCAGCTTGCCGGCTGCGTCGCCTGCGACTGCCGCGGCCGCGATCAGTTGCAGCACGGCCGGATGCAAGGCGTCGGTTCGCCGCGCGAGTTCGGAGTGGCCGCGATCCATGGCGAGCGTGTATTGGGTCAGGTCATTGCTGCCGATGGATAGAAAATCGACCGCGCCAATGAGAACGGCGGCCGTCAGTGCGGCGCTCGGCGTCTCGATCATTGCGCCGAGCGACACGCGACCCTCGAGCTTCAGTTCCGCCGCCAGTTCGTCGATGACGCGTCGCACCGCCAGTATTTCCGACAGGTCGGTGACCATCGGAATCAGCAGACGCATGACGCCGAATGGCTGCACGCGCAGCGCGGCCCGCAACTGCGTACGCATCAAGTTCGGATGCAGCAGCGCGGTTCGCACGCCGCGCAATCCCAGTGCCGGATTCGCCTCGGCCGGCAGCGGCAAATAGCGCAGCGGCTTATCGCCGCCCACGTCCATCATGCGCAGTATCAGCGGCCGTCCGCCGAGGGAATTGGCAATGCTTTGGTACGCCTGTGCTTGTTCGTCTTCCGTCGGTGCTGTTTCTCGATCGATGAACAAGAATTCAGTACGAAGCAGTCCACAGCCCTCCGCACCGCTCGCGACAGCGGCGATGGCATCGGTCACACTGCCCAAGTTGGCGAAGATCTCGACGCGCGTGCCATCGAGTGAATGACATTCTTTGGCTGCGGCCTGGCGCAGCGCGGCGCCTCGCGCGAGCCGCGCTTCGACCGTCAATCGGCCCTTTGCCACCGCCTCGGCCGTGGGCGCGCTGTACAGCGTGCCGCTGTCGGCGTCGACGATCAGCGTTTGCCCGTCAGCAATTTTCCGCAGTTCCCCGCCAAGGCCGATCAGCATGGGTATTTCCATGGCCGCAGCCAGGATGGCCACGTGCGACGTCGCCCCGCCGCCGCTCAAGGCAATGGCGACCAACCGCCGACCATCCAGCGCCGTCAGCTCGGACGGCAGCAAATCGTCGGCGAGAAGGACGGCTTGTTCAGGCAGCGGCAGATGCATCGGCCGCGCCTCGCCGTCCAGTGCCAGCAGCACATGGGCCTCGACATCCAATAGATCGTCAGCGCGCTCCCGCAAACGCGAGTCATCGAGTGATTCGAGCGCAGCGATGGAGCGCCGGATGGCGCCGCGCCAGGCGTAACCGGCACTCTTGCCCTTGGAAATGAGCTCGTGTGCGCCCTCGTTCAATGTCGGATCGTCCAGAAACTCAAGATGTGCTGCAATGATCTCCTGCCGCGCGGCGCCGCCTGCATTGCGGACTCGCTCGAGTCTGAGGCGCACGTTCGATCGAGCGCGATCGAGTTCCTCTCGTTCGTGGGCGGAACCCGAGCCGAGCTCTGTGACCTCGATCTGTCGCCGTTCAATTCGCGTGGCGCGGCCCACCGCAAATCCGGGCACGGCGCAAACGCCGGCCAGCTCGCCGTCCCGCAGCGGCCGATCGGCAAGGCGCGGTTCATGGACGGGGACGGATTGATGCGCCGACTCCATGCGCTGGGCCTCCTCGAGACCCGCGATCGCGGCGGCGAGGGCCAAAGCTGCGTCCTTGCCATCGGCCCGCAGAATCAATTCGTCGCCGTGACGCACGCCCAGGGCCATGATGGCAACCACGCTGCGTGCATCGGCGAGGCGGCCATGCGCGGCCAGTGAGATTTGTGCGTCGAAGGGCTTTGCGCTGCGCGCGAGCAAGGCCGCCGGCCGGGCATGCAATCCCTGGCGCAAGGCGATGACCACCGTTTGCTGGCGCGCGCTTGGAACCGAAACGCCGGCTGGCTGTGTCAGCGCGGTGGCTTGCCGCGACGCATCGATATGCACGTCGAACAACAGCTCGCCCGCCCTCACCGGCCCCGGGGCCCGGCGATGACCAAAAGTCACGCCATCGGAGGTCACGACGATGGGCGTCATGAGGCTCTTGGCGCCGCGCGCCACGACATTCAAATCGAAGCGAATGAGTTCATCGCCGGCCATAACCCGCACGCCCGGCTTGACCCGCGCATCAAACCCGCGGCCGCCCAATTGAACCGTATCAATGCCGACGTGGATCAGCACATCGACGCCCTCGGGGCTGCGGATCGTCACGGCGTGGCCACTGTCCGGCAGCGTCATGATTTCCCCTTCGCAAGGCGCAGCGAGGATGCCGCCGGTCGGATCGATGGCGAGACCGTCGCCAAGCATGCGTCCGGCAAACACGGCATCGGGCACCTCATCGAGAGGTGCGCACCATCCGTCGAAGGGCGCCAGGATTTTCAGCACTTGCCTAGTCCCCAATCTCGACCCAGTCAAGCGCCCACAGCGGATCAAGACTGGGACGCGCGAATCGCAGGCACAGATCGTGCCGGCCCGCGAGCGGCGGCAGCTTTTGCGCCGGCAGCACTGTGACGCCGTCATGATGAGCAGCCGCCGCAAGCGGCAAGGCACTGAAGGCCGGGGTGTCGCAGCCGTCAACGTGGACTTCGAGCTCGCCATCCAAGGATTGATTGTCACCTACGCGGATCTTGGCGGCATCCAACCCAAGTTCGTAGTTGAATGGCAGCGCCGCAACCGCTGCGAGTACTTGAGGTCCGTGAGCAAGATCGACGTCGCGATAGATCCAACAGGGGTTCATGATATCGACCGCCAGGGGCGCCTCAGTGCTGCCCCCACTGCCGCCCGGTTCGAGCAGCAGGCCCACACCATTGCTGCACAGTTCGAGCTCGTGGCTCGAACGCCGTAAGCCCGCATGCGCATCCGGACGCACGCTCCACGTGCGCGAGACTTGATCCGATCCAAAGAATGTGGCGGCGCGAATCTCGGTGCCGGCCGCGACACTGAGCGGCGCGGCGTAGAGGATGGAACTCGCGTTCGGCTCCTGCCCGTCCAGCGTGTAGCGGATATTCGGGTCGAGCCCCGCGTCCTTGAGTTCCCTCAGGTTTGAAAGCGTCACGCCGATGGCGCCGGCAGAGCGCGCAAGCCGTGCATCGATGCCGAACACGCTGTCCGCATAGGCAAGATCGAACGCACGGTAGCGTGCAGACATCGACGCCAAACGCTTGAGGAAATCGGGCCAGCTTCGCTGCGGCGAAGACCAGCCGACCTCCGCCAGCGCCGCCGCACGCGGCAGAGCCATCCATTCGACGCGCCGTTCGCTGCTGATATGCTCGGTCCAAAGTTCGGCTTGGAGCCCGAGAACATGCCGCCGTTGGAGCTCAGTGAGCTGTGAATCATGCGGCTCAAAACGATACACGTCCTCGAGAGAAATGACAGCAAGCCGCCCTGGCGGCTCACTCGGTAGAGTGCTTTGCCGGTGGTCGAAATACAGCATCGGGTCCGGCGCGAGAACCGTGTCGTTGCCTCTGATTGCCGCCGCGTGCGCGGCAGAGGCGCCATGCCAGGACATGACGACGGCATCGCTGGTCAATCCAGGCTGCATGATTTCGTCCCAGCCGACCGCGCGCCGGCCGTGGGCGCGCAAATATCGGGCGATTTTTTGCGTGAAATACGTCTGCAATGCTTCCGTATCGTGAATGCCAAGCCGGCGGGCGCGCTCCTGCACCGCACGCGACGCGTTCCATTCGTCCTTGACCGCTTCGTCCCCGCCGATATGAATGTAGCGCGAAGGGAACAATTGCAAAACCTCGCCGAGAACGTTCTGCAGAAACTCGAAGGTGGCGGGCTCGAGATTGAACAAGTGCGAATGCACGCCCCACTTGGCCGACACCGGCAGCGTTGGATGGGCGTCGATTGCGCCCAACTCCGGGTAGGCGGCCAGCGCTGCCTGCGCGTGGCCCGGCATGTCGATTTCGGGAACTATGAGCACATGCCGCCGCGCCGCGAATGCGACGATGCCGCGCACTTCATCTTGAGTGTAGTAGCCGCCATAGGGTTGGGGTGCCGGGGATCCCGGGACACTCGCAGGAATCCGCCGGCTGCCCACCGAGGTGAGCCTCGGGTATCTGCGGATTTGAAG
>DATHFW010000046.1:0-5603 GCA_035317945.1 Steroidobacteraceae bacterium
ATGCTGAAAGGGGCTCATGGTGCCGGGATCCACGTTGATGTAAGGATCCAGCTTCACCATGCTGATTTTGAGGCCGCGGGCCTCGAGAATGGCGCCTAAGGATGCTGAGGCAATTCCCTTACCCAGCGAGGAAACCACGCCGCCGGTGACGAAAA
The DNA here is from genome assembly GCA_035317945.1 of Steroidobacteraceae bacterium. Classification (GTDB taxonomy): domain Bacteria; phylum Pseudomonadota; class Gammaproteobacteria; order Steroidobacterales; family Steroidobacteraceae; genus Bog-1198. The sequence goes on from DATHFW010000046.1 coordinate 156, forward strand.
CGAATCGATTCATGATGAGTCACCGCCGATTAAATGTTTGTCGTCCACTTAAACTTAAGCGGATGTACAAACGAAGCCAAAGGGAACAATTGGAAATACGACGGGAGTTCAGGTTACCAGAACAGGTCCATCTCGACAATCCTAACAAGCGCTACTTAACCATTGCAGTACTCGCGTGAAACATTCGCGTGGAACGCGGCGAATGCGCTGCTAGATCACGAGGGGCGCATTGTTCCACGCGATCTTGAGCCCCGGCGCGTCCGGCGCGGCGCACCAGCGAGCCTCCAGCCACAAATCAGCGACGGCAATCAACTCATCGCCGGCAAACACCAGCGGCAGCGCATCGCGCATCCACGGCAGCACGCCTTGCGCCTGACACAGATGCTGCACGGTCTGCGTCTTCGCCGATCGAGCGGGCTTGAGCGTCTCGCCCCCCTCGCGCCTGCGCACGATTACGACCGAGGGCAGCGCGTCGGCCGCGATTCCCCCGGTCTGGGCACTCCACGTGAGATAGCCGAGATTCGCACCCAACGCGATGCTCGAACCTAGGACAGCAGTCCAAGGCCTCGCCCCTTCCAAGCGCGGGCAATCAGCCTCGGTGAGGAACAGCCGCTGCCGATAGCGGCGCAGGGCCTTGTCGCCCCACGCAATGGCTGGCTGATGATCTGCGTCCGCCTCGAACACTTGCCGTAAGGCCTCCGCAAGGCGCGCCGTCGATGGCGCTTCCACGCCCGCCTCACCCAGCCATGCGCGAATGGCATTCATGCGATTCGCCGGCGGCAGCGCTCTTAAAGCCGGCACCGACAGAGCGTCTCCGTCGCGCAGGCGCGCCACATCGGCTGCCGCTACCCCATCCAGTAATTCTTGCGCCTCGGCCATATGCCGGGCGCTGCGCGACAGGGCAATGTCCGCGCCCGGCCAACGCGTCTCGATCAGAGGCCAGATCGCTTTTCGCAAGTAACTGCGGTCAAACCGCAAATCCTCGTTCATGGGATCGAGGACTTTAGAATTCCCAAGGCGCCCGCCCAATTGCAGCAGCTCGCGCTGCGGCACATCGAGCACCGGACGCACATGCCACCCTAACCCTAAAACGCGGCAGAGCGGCATGGCCGACATGCCCTTGACGCCCGATCCCCGCAAGGCCTGCAGCAACAGGGTCTCGGCCTGATCCTGACGATGATGCGCCGTCAACAGGCATTCCAACGGCCGGAGCTGCGCGGCGAGCGCTGCATAGCGCGCATCGCGCGCCGCAGCCTCGATCGACAGGCCTGCTTCGCTTTGAACCTCGACGCGGATCAGCTCCAAGCGGACGCCCAGATGCTCACAGAGATTCCGGCACGCGTCGCGAAATTCCGCGGCCGCTGCTTGCAGGCCGTGATCGATGTGGACCGCGCGCAGCGGCAAGCCGCGAAATCCGCCGCTCAGCGCCGCCAGCCCTGCGAGCAAAGCAGCGGAATCCGCGCCGCCGCTCAATGCCACCACGATGCCGCGGGCGCCTTCAGGGACGGAGGACTCGAGCACCGCGTTCAAAGATGCCGCGGAAAAACTCATCCAGGAGCCTTCTTGAGCATTCCGCGTGAGCCGCGTTTAGCTGTCGTGAAACGCACCGAAGCCGCGCAAACGCGCCTGGCGCGCGTCGAGCAACTGAGTGATGGGTTGGTTACGAAGTTCCGTCAAGTGCTTGACCATGCTCTGTTTGATGCCTTCGGCCATCAGCTGTGGATCGCGGTGCGCGCCGCCGTGCGGTTCTTTCAAGACTTCATCCACCAATTTGAGCTTGTAGAGCCGATCAGCGGTGCCGCCCATGGCATCGGCCGCGATTTCCTTTTTCTCGGTGCTCTTCCACAGAATCGATGCGCAACTTTCCGGCGAAATGACCGAATAGGTGCTGAATTGCAGCATGATCAGCCGGTCACAGACGCCGATGGCCAGCGCGCCGCCTGAGCCGCCCTCGCCGATGACGAGGCTCAAGACCGGAGCGGCCAAGTTGGACATCTCGAACAAGTTGCGTGCGATCGCCTCGCTCTGGCCACGTTCCTCAGAACCGATGCCCGGATATGCTCCCGGCGTGTCGATCAACGTGACGACGGGGATGCGGAATCGCTCCGCCATTTTCATCAAGCGCAGCGCCTTGCGATACCCCTCAGGTTTCGGCATACCGTAGTTGCGGCGCACGCGCTCCTTGGTATCGCGGCCTTTTTGATGACCGATCAACATCACCGGCGCGCCATCGAGCCGCGCCAGACCGCCGACGATCGCCAAGTCATCGCTGTACATGCGATCGCCGTGCAACTCGTGCCAGTCGCTGAAAATCATCGAGACATAGTCCAGTGTATAAGGCCGCTGCGGATGACGCGCCAACTGCGTGATTTGCCAAGGAGAAAGATTGGCAAAAATACTGGTGGTGAGCGCCCTGCTCTTCGACTGCAGGCGCTTGATCTCTTCTGAAATATTGACGCTGGCATCAGTGCCGATGAATTTGAGTTCCTCGATCTTGGCCTCGAGTTCCGCGATCGGCTGTTCAAATTCCAGAAAATTCATCGCCATGAGCTCGTTTCCTCGCCGCGAACGTCATTTCGCGGACCATACACTAAATACCATCCCTCGCGCCCGACAAGCGCCGACAGCCGGTCCAATAGCTCACGCGTCGGGCGCACCGACCAGGCGTCGGGAAGATTCACCTTACCACTGTAGTCGGCTCGATTGACCGCCACGCTGACCCCGCAGGGGCCGCGCAAGTAGGGCTTCAGCACCTGTTCGAAGCGATTCATGCCCTGCGGGCCATCGAATTCGGCCGGCCAACGCAGCCACAGGCGGCGCGCGAAGCGCTCACGCGCCCGGTCGATATCCATCAAGGACTTCGCCTGCAAACGCCAAGCCTCGATGAAGTCATCGAAGCGCAATGTGCCATCGATGATCAGGATGGCGTCTTTGACAATGATATCGCGATGCTGCTGGAACACTTCCTCGTACAAGCTGACCTCGAGGCGCGCACTGCGATCATCCAGGATCAAGGTCACCCGATTCGGGCGGCGGCGGATTTCCAGCACCAAACCGGCCACGGTGGCGGGCTTGCCCGCCGACCAGTTGCGCGCACCTTCCAGCGGCGCCGGCGGTTTGGGGCCGCCGACATCGGCCAGACGGGCGCTCACCAAGAACTTCAAGTCCGGCTCATAGGGCGTGATGGGATGGCCGCTCAAGAACAGGCCCAAGGTTTCGCGCTCGCCGGCCAGACGCTCGGCCTCGGACCAATCCGCCACCGCGACATTCTCCGCGGCGCTCAAGCCGAACAGATCGACCTGGCCCACGCTGATGGCGCGGGAATTCTGTTCTCCCAACTGCATGGCGCGGTCGAGCTCCGCGGTCAACGAGGCGCGATTGGGTCCGATCTGGTCGAGGCTGCCGGAGCGAATCAATGCCTCGAACACGCGCCGGTTCACGCGCTGTAAATCAATGCGCCGGCACAGATCCGGCAGTGTCTTGAACGGGCCGTTCTTTTCGCGGTCCTCGATGATGGCTTCGACCGCCGAAGCGCCCACGCCTTTGATGGCGCCCATGCCATAGCGGATGCTGCTCGGACCCGCGACGCGAAATGCATACACCGAGGCATTCACATCGGGCGGCAGGACTTTCAGTCCCATGCCGGTGCACTCATCGATGAGCATCACCACCTTGTCGGTCTTGTCCATATCCGAGGACAACACGGCCGCCATGTACGCCTCCGGATAGTGCGCCTTGAGCCACGCCGTTTGGTAGGACAACAAAGCGTAGGCGGCGGAATGCGATTTATTGAATCCGTAGCCGGCAAATTTTTCCATCAGGTCGAAAATAAGCGTTGCCTGCGCCTCGCGCACGCCGCGCGCCACCGCGCCGCTGACGAATACCGAGCGTTGCTTCGCCATTTCCTCAGGCTTTTTCTTGCCCATGGCGCGGCGCAGGAGATCGGCGCCGCCCAAGGTGTAGCCGGCCAATATCTGGGCGATCTGCATGACCTGTTCCTGGTACAGGATCACGCCGTAGGTGGCCTCCAGCACGGGCTTCAAATCCGGATGCAAGTAGTCGATGATCGCGCCGGTGAGATCGTGCTTGCGCGCGATGAAGTCCTCGACCATGCCGGATTGCAGCGGTCCGGGGCGAAACAGTGCTACCAGCGCGACGATATCGCCGAAGCGGTCGGGCTGCAGACGCCGAATCAGATCCTTCATGCCGCGCGATTCGAGCTGGAATACCGCCGTGGTCTTGGTGCTCTTGAGCAGCGCATAGGTCGGCGCGTCGTCCATCGGCAAGGCGCTCATCACCAGCGGCGCTTCACCGCTGCCGGCGCGCTGCGCATTGATGTCGCGCACCACCCAATCGATGATGGTGAGGGTTCGCAGCCCCAGGAAATCAAATTTGACCAGGCCGGCGGCTTCGACATCATCCTTGTCGAACTGCGTCACCGGCGTACTGCTGCCCTCTTCGCAGTACAGCGGCGTGAAATCAGTCAGGACCGACGGCGCGATGACGACGCCGCCGGCGTGCGTACCGGCGTTTCGCGCAAGACCTTCCAGCGTCCGCGCCAGATCAATGAGATCGTGAACCTCGGGCTCGTTGTCGTAGAGGCGCCTGAGTTCCTCTTCCTGTTCGAGCGCCTTCTCGAGGGTCATGCCGATTTCCAACGGAATCAGCTTGGCGATTTTGTCGACATAGCCGTACGGATGCCCGAGAACGCGGCCGACATCGCGCACCACCGCTTTGGCCGCCAACGTGCCGTAGGTGATGATTTGCGAGACGCGGTCGCGGCCGTACTTGTTGGCCACGTATTCAATCACCCGATCGCGGCCATCCATGCAGAAGTCGACGTCGAAATCCGGCATCGACACGCGCTCGGGATTCAAGAACCGCTCGAACAGAAGATCATGCTCGATCGGATCCAAATCGGTGATGCCCAATGCATAGGCGACCAGCGATCCTGCGCCGGAACCGCGGCCGGGACCCACCGGTACCCCGTTCTCACGTGCCCAACGAATGAAGTCCGCGACGATCAAAAAATATCCGGCAAACCCCATGGCGCAAATGACGCCGAGTTCGAGATCCAGGCGCGCCTCGTAGGCTGCAACGGCTGTAGAGCCCGCCAACGCCGGCGACGCGGCAACGCGGATGTCCAGACCGCGCTTTGATTCCTCGCGCAGGAACTCCTCCGTGCTCGATCCGGCCGGTACCGGGTAGGCGGGCAGCATGGACGCGCCCAGGCGAATCTCCAAAGAACAGCGCTTGGCAATTTCCAGCGTATTGGCCAGCAGTTCCGGCGCGTCCGCAAAGAGTTCGGCCATTTCCGCCGGCGACTTCAGGTACTGCTCCTCGGAATAGCGCCGCGGCCGGCTCGCATCCCCGAGCTGCGCGCCGTCATGGATGCAGACACGCGCCTCATGCGCTTCGAACTCCGCGCGGGTCAGAAACCGTACATCA
>DATHFW010000047.1:0-3614 GCA_035317945.1 Steroidobacteraceae bacterium
AAACTCCCGGCGGCAACATCGCGCGAAATCTCGAGAGCTTTCGCGGGCTTCGGGTACTCGATGGCGATGGATCGGATCCTTCGGCCGCCGCCGCCCTGATCCAGAGCGCCGTAGCCGGGGTGCGATCCGGTGATGGTCCGGCACTGATCAGGCTCGTGGTACCCCGCCTCTCGGGCCATTCCGGACAGGACACTCAAACCTACAAGAGCCCGAGTGAAATTGCGGAAGAAAAGGAGCGGGATCCACTCGCGAAGCTGCGAGGCCAATTGGTACCGCACACGATTTCCGCCGCCGACTGGGATCAAGAAATGGCCGAAGGCCGCGCGACCGTTGCGCAGGCGTTGGCCAAAGTCGAGCGGCGCGCAGCCCCTGACCCCAAGCGCATTCAGCGCTATGTGTTCTCCGAGTTCGGCGCCGATGGTGCAATCGATCTTCAGCAGCAAGGTGGAATACGCTGCGCGGGCGTCGAGCCATTGCCGGGCAGCGAACAGCCCCACCCCGAAGGTCCGCGCATCAACTTGGTGACCGCGGTACGCCGCACGCTGGAGCATGAACTCGCAACGAATCCGCGCATGCTGGTGTTCGGCGAGGACGTGGGGCGCAAAGGCGGTGTGCATGCGGCAACCCTGGGACTGCAAGAAAAGTTCGGTGCCGACCGCGTATTCGACACCAGCCTTTCCGAGGAGGGCATCATCGGCCGCGCGGTCGGCATGGCGGCGGCCGGTCTCATGCCCGTGCCCGAAATTCAATTCCGCAAGTATGCCGACCCCGCCGCTGAACAGCTCAACGACTGCGGCACGATGCGCTGGCGCACCGTCAATCGATTCGCCGCTCCGATGGTGGTGCGCATCCCGGGCGGATTTTTCAAGTGCGGTGACCCTTGGCACAGCCAATCGAACGAAGTGCAGTGGTTGCATGGCGTTGGCTGGCGATTGGCCATGCCGTCGAATGCTCAGGATGCGGTGGGTTTGCTCAGAAGCGCCCTGCGCGGCAACGACCCCACGATATTCTTCGAGCATCGATCATTGCTCGACGGCAACTGGGCGCGGCGCCCCTATCCCGGCGACGACTTTGTGGTGCCCTTCGGCAAAGCCAGTCTGCTGCGTGAGGGCACCATGCTGACGGTGGTGACGTGGGGGGCCATGGTGGAGCGCTGCGAGCAGGCCATCGATTCCAGCGGCAAATCAGCCGACCTCTTGGACTTGCGCACGCTGTGTCCGTGGGACCGCGAGGCGACGCTGGCATCGGTGCGCAAGACTCGCCGCTGTCTGATTGTTCACGAAGACACGATGACGGCCGGGTTCGGCGCGGAAATCGCGGCGGTACTCGCCAAGGAGACTTTCTTCGACCTTGACGCGCCCATCGAGCGGCTCGCCATGCCGGATGTACCCAGCCCCCACAATCCTGGGCTGCTCGACGCCGTGCTGCCCAGTGTCGAGACCATTGCACGGTCGATCATCGACTTGTCTGAAATTTGAACATGAGCCGCATTGAAGACGTGCTCGCCCCGGCGAATGCGGAAGGAACCCGCGCCACGATCTTGCGCTGGTGCAAAGCGGTCGGCGATACGGTCGTCAAAGACGAGCCTTTGGTGGAACTCGAGACCGACAAAGTTACGGTGGAGATACCCGCGCCGGTCAGCGGCACCTTGATTGAAGTACTCAAGGAGGTGGACGCCGAGGTCAGCCCCGATGAAGTGCTCGCGCGATTGAGTTTGGCGGGCGAATCGGCATTGCCGAAAGAATTGGGCGCCCCGGAGGCTACACCCAAGATCGACAGTCCGCGGATATCTGCGGCCGCCGGCGCCGGCCAGGAGCCTTTGAGCCCGTCGGTCAGGCGGCTGCTGCGCGAGCATTCGATTGCGGCGGGCGACATCAACGGCACCGGCCGCAACGGCCGGGTGACCGCCCAAGACGTGACACGCCATGCGGCGCGAACCCAAGTCCCGCGCGCCTCGCTACCCAAGACAGCGCCCGAGCCGGTGCGCGAGCCGGCGCGCGACGCCGCGAGCACGCTGGTTCCGCATACCGCGATTCGACGGCGCGTGGCCGAGCACATGGTCCGCAGTCTCGCCGACGCCCCGCATGTCACGACGCTGTTCGAAGCGGATCTCACGCGCGTGCTCAAGCATCGCTCCTTGCACGCGCAAAGTTTCGAGTCGCGGGGCACGCGATTGACGCTGACCGTGTATTTCATCAGCGCCTGCGCGCGTGCGCTGCGCGCGCACCCGGAAGTCAACGCCACATTCACCCAAGACGGGATGCAGTTGCACCCGGACGTGAACATCGGCGTCGGCACGGCGCTGGGGACCAAAGGCTTGATCGTGCCGGTCATTCACAGCGCTCAGGATTTGAGCCTGTTCGACATCGCCCAACGTCTCAACACGTTGGTGGAAAGTGCGCGTGCGGGCCGGCTCGCGCCGCAGGATGTGCGCGGCGGCACGTTCACGATCTCGAATCACGGCGTCGGCGGCAGCCTGCTCGCGGCGCCCATCGTCATCAATCAGCCGCAAGTGGCCATTCTCGGTGTCGGCAAGGTCCAACGCCGCGTCTGCGTGATTGAAGCAGGCGGCAGCGAATCCATCGCGGTGCGCCCCATGTGCTATCTGACGTTGACGATCGATCATCGCGCGCTGGATGCATTCCAGGCAAACGCTTTCTTAAAGTTGGCCGTCGAGACTCTGGAACAATGGCCCGATACCGCCGAACCGCTGCATGATTGACGGATCGACCGCCGGCAGCGGTCCCGCAAGCTTTTTGGCAACGCGCGACAAATGGATTTCCGAGGGCGCGAACACCCGCGCATAAATGTCGCGGCACAGGGCGGCAGCCTGCGCCCCCGGCCAATCGGCCCGCAACAGCTGCGCGGGCAGCAGCGGGTCGCGCAGATGCAAACGCCGATATTCGTGAATCAAAAGGGTGCGCACGAGAAAACAGTCTCGCGGCTCGATTTCTCGCCGGCGCTCAAGCTCGGCCGCTGCAAGACCAAAGCGCTTGACGAAGCGCTGATAGCGAAGCCCTAGATCGTTGAGATCCCAGCCCAGTTGAATGAGCTGCTGCGGCGCGTCGTCCGCCGCCAGCGCTGCGTCAAACGCGATCACCTTGGACAGCAATCCGGCCGATCGCCGCTGCGAGCGCAACGTCCGCAAATCAAATTCCGGATGCGCAAAAACAGTGGCGGAGATCTCGCCGAATCCGCGCCAGACCAATTCCTCGCGGATTGCGCGCCGCTCGACCGCGCGCATCGGCGGCACCACGATCAATGTCCATCGGCCCGACCACTGCGTGTCAGGTTCACTGTAAATGCGCTTCGTTGCCTCGGCGAAGCGTTCGCGACCGTTCTTCGACAGCCGATACTCGCTGAGCTTGCCCTCACGGCGCCCCTCGAGCCAGCCGTCCTGAACGAGCCGGGTAGTCGCCGTGCGCACCAGCCGCTCATTCAGCCCAAACGGCGCCGCCAGGTCGATCAGGCTGCCCAGAGCAACGGCGCCGCCCCGCGGCATGATGGCGTCCCCAAACAGCGTCACGATGAGCGATCCGCCGCGCAAAGGGCGCTGCCGGCGAAAGCGGGCGACCAGTTCGGCCGCGGTAGTGGACGTGGAGGTGGAGGTGTTT
>DATHFW010000048.1:0-6064 GCA_035317945.1 Steroidobacteraceae bacterium
TCGTACATTTGACCACTGTAGCTGCCGTACAGGCCATCATCCAGGTAGTACCACCAGCGGCCGTCGCGCAGCGCGCGACCCATCACGGAGGCCACCGCGACCGCCGCCGGGGCGGCGATGTAGCGCCCCGGTTCGGCGATCACGCGTATCGCGGGCGGCAATTTATCGAGCGCCGCTTTGATCGGCGCGCAAAACTCTTCGATCGGCATGGCGGGCTTTAAGTATTCCACGGGAAATCCGCCGCCGATGTCGAGCATGTGCGGAGAATGACCCGCCTCGGCCGCACTTTGCAGCAGTTCGCGACACACGTTGATGGCCCTGACGATCATCCCCGAGTCGGCATTTTGCGATCCGGTGTGAAACGACAATCCGTCGATTTTGATCTGCAGATCTGCGGCGAGACGAAACAAATCGGCAACCGCTTCCGGATCGCAGCCGAACTTGCGCGACAGATCCACCTGGGCGTCGGGGCTGCGGAAAGACACGCGGATCAGCAGCGATACGCGGCTGCGAAATTTGGTGAATTTGCGCAGTTCATCGGGATTGTCGATGACGAAGCGGGTCACTCCAAAGCTCAAGGCGGTGCGGATGTCGCTGTCGCGCTTGATCGGGTGGGTGTGAATGCAGCGTTCCGGCGCTATCCCCACGCGCCGCACCAGTTCGACTTCGCCGTTGGTCGCGAGGTCGAAAAAAGCGCCCTCCGAATTCAGCGTGGTAATGAGCGATGCGTGCGGCAGCGGCTTCAAGGCGTAATGCAGATCCACGCCCGGGAGCGCCGCGGCGAGGCGGCGGTATTGTTGACGGACACGTTCGGCATCGATCACAAACAGCGGGGAGCCGTAGCGGGCCACCAAATGCTGGATCGCCTCTCGCGAGAAAGGGTCTTGCTTGGGATCGAGCTCCATGCGCTAGCTGACGCTCAGCTCCAGGGAATCATCGCCCATCCCGCTGGCGCGCTGCAGGCGATCGAGGATTGCCGCCCAGCGCTCATCCTGAGGCAGGCTCTGCACGAAAATTTTGACGCAGCCGACGCGATCCAAGGTGCGCAAATGGTTGTACAGGTTATGCGCGTACGTGTCCGGCTTTTTGCCGGCGTTGATCCAGGTTATGTGACGCTGGGTATGCTGCGGCGGCCGCATCGCGAGCACGGCCACTTTTTCGTTCCGCGCCGCGATCTCGCCGGCACGAACCTCGAGATCGTCTGAGGGCACGATTTCGAGCGGTGTCGATGGCGCATAGTGCAATGCCCGATCGCCCGGAACCCGGGGAGCCGTGCCGCCGACCGCCATGGGGCCCACCACCTGCTCGAGCTGCGTTCGCGTGATGAACCCCGGCCGCAGCAGCCGCGCCTGGTTGTCGAGGCAGGACACGATGGTGGACTCGAGCCCGATGGGCGAATCGCCGCCGTCCAGAATCACCTTGACCGCATCGCCGAATTCATCGCGCACATGCTCAGGTTTGGTGGGACTCAAGCGCCCGTATCGATTGGCGGACGGCGCTGCAATTCCGCCCCCAAAGGCATTCAGCAGCTGCTGTGCGATGGGGTGCGAGGGTACCCGAATGCCGATGCTGTCCTGGCCGCCCGTGACGATTTCATTGACGTTTTCCGCCTTGGGCAGAATCAGGGTCAGGGGTCCCGGCCAAAATTTATCGGCCAATGCTTGCGCAACCGGCGGCATATTGGAAACCCAGCGATGCAAGTAGCGCGGATCGTCCAAATGCACGATGACCGGATGATCCGGCGGGCGCCCCTTGACCTCGAAAATCTTGCGCACGGCCGGGGGGTTGGACGCATTCGCGCCGACTCCATAGACCGTCTCGGTCGGAAACACGACCAATTCTCCGGCGCGCAAAGCTTCGACCGCCGTTTCGATGTCTGTCTGTGTAGCTCGTACCACACCCTCATGATATCAAGACTGAGCTACGAGCAAGGGTCGCTTGGGGTTTATGGCGCCGGTTTCACAGTTGTGAACTGGTTTGTAGCGGGAAGGCGACATTGTAGGAACACCAGGTCGAGCCAACGGCCGAACTTGAATCCCACTTCATGAAAATGCCCCACATTGATGAATCCAAGGCTCTGGTGCAGCTTGATCGACGCGGCGTTATCGGCGTCGATGCCCGCGATCATGACGTGCTTCTGCATGGCCGAAGCTCGGCTCATCAACTCGGTGACCAAGAGACGCCCTATCCCTGTGCCGCGGCGATCCGTGCGGACATGCACGCTGTGCTCGACGCTATGCCGGTAGCACGGCCATGCGCGAAACTCCCCGAAGCTCCCGAAACCCGTGATTCCCGATGCATCTCGCGCGATCATCAGGGGGAAGCCGCCGGCGATCTTCGCCTCGTACCACGCCTCGCCGCGCTCGGCAGTCAACTCAACCTCCGTATATACGGCCGTGGAGTTGCGGATGACCTCGTTGTAAATCGCTAGAATTTCGGGAAGGTCTTGACGCGTGGCATGACTGATCATGCCGGTCAATCGAGGTAGGCCGGCGGTTTCGGCAGCGCCTGGAAATCCCGCGGATCGTGCTGCACGATCAACCGCGCATGCGTGTTCTTGACGATGGTTTCAATGCGGCTCATCGAGGCGAGCGTGTCAGCCCGATCCACGTTGTAGACCGGCACGCGCTTCAATAGCCGGTTGGCTCGCAAATGGTATAAATCGCCCGACAGAATGAAGGTGCCGCTCTTCTGCAATTTCACCTTCAGAACCTGAGACCCTGGGGTATGTCCCGGGGCTCTCAGGATGATGACCCTGCCGTCGCCGAAAACATCATGGTCGCCGTCGATCGTTTCAGTCTTGGCGGTCTTGTACGCGCTCCACGTCTCGGGGAGCACCCCGCCCGGCGGGGGAAGCACCAGCGCCGCCGCCAGTTCCGTCTTGTTCATGATCCAAACCGAGTCGGGAAAGTCGTTGGCATTGCCGGTGTGATCCCAATGCAAGTGCGAGAAAGCGATGAAGTTGACGTGCTTGGGCGTTAATTTCAACGATTGCAATTGGGCGGCGAGCGTCACCGGCACGGTGACATGCACGCCCGGCGCAGCGTCGCTCCCTTCCTTGGGATAGTTATAGTGATCGCCCAAGCCTGCGTCCCACAACAAATCGCCCTTGGGGTGGCGGATCAGAAAACACGGCACCGCGATCTCACCCGATTTGCCGTCATATTCGCCCGTGTCCGAGAATCCACCCATGTCCTTGAAGGTTGCGTGTCCGCAATCGAGCACGTATAGCCGCAATTCCGTGACGCTCGCCGTGCCGGGGCCGGATGCGCTCAAGCCCAGCGCCAAGAAGGCCATCGCCAACCAAGCGCGCGGGTTCGTACTGGCGTTTTTCATGAGACTGGCCCTCCGGAGCCTCTTATACTAGATCTGCAATGAGCGAACACGAACACGACTCTCAACCCCACTCTCACGAGCATGCGCAGCGCGCGCTGAGTCCGATGGAGCTGCGGGTTCGGGCCTTAGAGGCGCTGCTGACTGAAAAGGGCTACATCGATCCTGCGGCTCTCGATGTGGTGATCGATGCGTATCAGACAAAAATCGGGCCCCGCAATGGTGCGCGGGTGGTGGCGCGCGCGTGGTGCGACGCTGAATTTCGCCGCTGGCTGCTGGCCGACGCCACGGCGGCCATCGCATTCTTAGGGTTGACCGGCCGGCAGGGCGAGCACATGGTGGCGGTCGAGAACACCCCGCAAGTCCACAACTTGGTGGTGTGCACGCTGTGCAGCTGCTACCCCTGGGCGGTGCTGGGGCTTCCGCCGACATGGTACAAAAGTGCGCCGTATCGGGCGCGCGCCGTGAAAGATCCGCGCGGCGTTCTTAGAGAATTCGGCGTTGAGCTGCCCGAATCGACGCAAATCCGCATCTGGGACTCCACCGCGGAAGTCCGCTATCTGGTATTGCCGCAGCGGCCGGCGGGCTCCGAGGACTTGAGCGAGGAGCAGCTGGCCAATCTCGTCACGCGTGATTCCATGATCGGCACGGGATTGCCGGGCACCGCCGCGTGAACTATCACTCCAACGCCGATCTCGGCGGACAGGATGTGCGCGGCGCCATCGTGATGGAACCTGAAGGCGAGTTGTTTCACGCTCCCTGGGAACCGCAGGTCATGGCACTGGTCGTGGCCATGGGCCCGACGGGATTGTCGAATATCGACATGAACCGCGCGGCACGCGAAACGATCCCCAACTACCGCGATCTCAGCTACTACGAAATCTGGCTGACGGCACTTGAAAAACTGGTGCTGCAACAGGGCGTGCTCGGCGACACGCCTCCTCCGCCGAAACAGGTATTGCGTGCCGAGCTGGTCGCCGCGGCAATCAGCAAGGGCAGTGCGTTCTCGCGAACGCCGACGGGCCCTGCCCGCTATGCGCTGGGACAGCGCGTGCGCACGATCGCCGTTCAACCCTCGCACCACACGCGCCTGCCGGCGTATGCGCGGGGCAAGGTAGGAATCGTGGAACGAGTGCATGGCGCGCACGTATTTCCGGATACCAATGCACGCGGCTTGGGCGAAAACCCGCAGTGGTTGTACACCGTCGCCTTCGATGAAAAGGAACTGTGGGGCGAGCAGCACCTGCAGCAGCGATCCACAATTTCCGTGGATGCCTTCGAACCGTACCTCGAGCCGGCATGATGCACGAGAAGCTGCCCGGGCTGCCGGGAATGCCGCGGGACGCGGACGCCGCCAGCCCGGTGTTCAATGAGCCATGGGAGGCCCGCGCCTTTGCCATGGTGCTCGCACTTCATGAGCGCGGCGTGTTCACCTGGCCGCAATGGGCCGCGGCGTTGTCGCGTCAGATAACCCAAGCGCAAGCAGCGGGCGATGCGGATCTCGGCGACACCTACTACCAGCATTGGCTGCTGGCGCTCGAATCGCTGGTGAAAGACCTGCCGGTTAAGGCTTCACCGCCGCCGTAACCTCCGGCGGATCGAGCGCGGTGCGCGTCCAAGTGCCGTCCTCCTGCCGGTTGAGTTCGTAGGCAGGCCAGTAGTGTTTGTCGAGCTTCAAGGTGATGACATCCGTCTGGCCGTTCCAACTGATCGTCTTCAAGCGCAGCGAGGCCCGATCAGGTTTACCGCTCACCGCACTGATGAAGGCATCGAGATCCGGCGTGGGTTGACCGTTGACTTCCGTGATCCGCCGGCCGGCATACAGGCCATAGTGCGTGGCGGGTGAGCCGTAAAAGAAAAACGATACAAACACACCGTAGGGCGCAATTCCGCGTTGCGCCGCCATGGCGCGATGCGGCGCCTGCAGGGTGGCGCCCGCCCAAATGAGCACCCGATCGATGTCGCGGCCGTTCAAGGCCACGGTCTTCATTTGCAGGGTTTTTTCGGCGCCATCGCGCCACACCGTCACGCTCACGTTCGGACTCTGCGCTGCGCGCTCAGCCTCGCGGAAGCGATTCACGACTTTGCCGTCGATCGCGAGCAGCAAGTCGCCGGGCTCGAGCAACGCCGCGGCGGGAGAACCGGCGACGAGGCGATTGATGCCGAGTACCTGACGGCGCTGCGGGTTGTGTTCCGCCAAGCGCCGCACCCACTCGTCCGGCAATCCCAACTCACGGGCGCCGGCCAAGGACTGCACGTCGAACTCCGCTTCGAAGGAATACAGGGGCCGTCCGTCGGCAACCACGCCGATCATCTCGCTGACCAGGTCGGCGGGTATGCCGCGATTGATTTGTTCCAATTCGCGCTGCGATTCGAACGCGAAGCTCGACCAAAGCGCGAGCACATCGCCTTTCTCATCCGTCAGCACGCCGTCGAAGTCGCCCGGCGGGTTGATCAGGCTGACCGCTTCCAAGTTGCTGTCGCGGAAGCGCAGCGTGCGCGACAAAGGAAATGACACCACATCGACGCTGGAGATCTGAGTTTTCTGCGAGAGGATTTTCGAGTCGGCGCGCTGGCCGACCACCCAAACATCGTCGCCCGCGCCCAAAGGCCGCGTGACCAGCGTCGCGGCGCGAACCGGCGTGTTGCCGATCGACTTCGGATCGTAGGAGACCACGGCGAGATTGTGCAAAGGGTGAATGAACACGACTTTGCCCGGCACTTCGACGGT
>DATHFW010000049.1:0-2255 GCA_035317945.1 Steroidobacteraceae bacterium
AAAACGCCGTGGTGCATGGATTGGCGGGCCATCAAGGCCCAGTGACGGTGCGCATCAGCGCACGCTTGGCGCAAGATGTGCTGACTCTCTCCGTGTTCAACACGATTGCGCCGGAGAAATTGGCCGGCGAGGAAGGCATCGGCCTGAACAATGTCCGTGAACGTCTCGCCGTGCAGTTCGAAGGGCGCGCCGGCCTCGCCGCCGCCGGGGACAACGGCGAGTGGCGCAGCGAAATCACCATGCCGGCGATACACCATTCACCGGTGCGCGAGCGGCGGCGTGCCGAGGCGCTGGTCGACGCATGATGGATGTCATCATCGTCGACGACGAGCAGGCCGGTCGACGCACCCTGCGTGAGTACTGCGAGGCCGAAGGCGATTTGCGCGTAGTCGGCGAGTTCGGCGACGGCGCGGCCGCGCTGGCGGCGATCCGCGTGCAGCAGCCGCAACTCCTGTTTCTCGACATTCAAATGGACCCGTTGAACGGCATTGACCTGGCGCGCGCCCTGGAGCCCGCACAGCTGCCCTCATTGGTATTCGTCACGGCCTACGACACCTATGCAGTCGAGGCATTCGAAGTCTGCGCGGTGGATTACCTGCTCAAGCCCTTCGATCAGGACCGATTCCGCAAGACCTTGGAGCGCGTACGGCCCCGCCATGCCAAGTCGGGGGTGGATGAGCGCCAGGCTCTATTGGCCGGTCTCTTGGCGCAACTGGAGCGCGGTACGCGTCCTTCAGTGGAGGAGCGGCCGCGGCTGCTCGCCGAATTCGGGGGCCATCTGCATGTGCTCGATGCCGCCCAGGTGGAGATGATCGAGGCGGATAGCAACTATGTCGTGATTCGTGTGGGCAAGGACAATTTCCATGCGCGCAGCACGCTGCAGCAGGCGGAACTGGCGCTGCGCACGCAACCCATGCTGCGCATCAGCCGCTCCTGCCTGGTCAACATGAATTATGTCAAAGAAGTGAATCGCACGCTGCGCGGCGATTTCATCCTGGTGTTGGCCGGCGGGGCCACCGTCACGAGCAGCGAAGGTTTTCGCGGCAAGGTCAAGGACTACTTGAGCACGCTGCGGATTTCCTAGGCCGGGCTCACAGCAATTCCTCGGGCGCGAACGGCGCGAGGATTTTCAGGGTAAGGCGCTGCAGGCGGGTCGTTTCCGGATCGCTATACCAGGTCTTCTCCGAGCCCGGCTCGCCGCTGATCCATTCAATTTTGTCGCCGTGCTCCGCCAGCTGCAGCCGGTAGCTGCCGTCGGCGCTGATGTCATCGAGAAGGCCGGTGACCTGCCGGGCTATCTCGGCGCTGCGGATCACGAGGCCCAGTTCGCTGTTGGTGTGGGCCGAGCGCGCGTCCATATTCATGGAGCCGATGAACACCGTTCTCTGATCTATCACCAGAGCCTTGGCGTGCAGGCTGGCGTTGGAGCTGCGAAATGGATGAAATCGGGCGCGCTTTTGCCCGAGCTTGGGCCGCACCTCGGAGAGTTCGACCCCCAACTTGAGCAGCGGCGCCCGATAGCGCGAATAGCCGGTGTGCACCAGCGGCGAATCGGTCGACGCCAGCGAATTCGTGAGTATCCGGATGCTCACGCCCTTGTTCGTAAGGTCGCGCATCATGTCCATCCCTTCCTTGCCCGGCACGAAGTACGCGGATATCACAATCAGCTCATCCTTGGCGGAGCGCATCAGTGCCGATAGATTATTGGCAATCGTCTCCTCTTCCTCGGGAGAGGATTCGCTCGCAATCTTGGCCGGCCCGTCGGCAAGCACCGTGGCAGGTACCCAGACCAGCTGCACGTCGCCCGATTCCAGCTCGTGCGCCAGCCGGTTGGCATTCTGCGAAACAGCGGCGTCGAGCGGCGTCGCAGACGCTGGTTCCGCGCTCACCGGCGTAGCCACCGAGGCGATGGGGTAGGCGTACTTGCTGTTCCAGAACGCGTCGAAGGATGCCGACAACTCCGGCACGATCGGGCCGGCCGCGACCACATCCAGATCGATGAAATTGCTGAACGGGTCGCGCGTGAAGTACTGATCGCCGATATTGCGGCCGCCGGTGATGGCGAGTGCATTGTCGGCGACGAACAATTTGTTGTGCATACGGTGATTGATACGCCGCATATCGCCGGCCGAGGCCACGAACCGGGTCCAGGTGGCGAACCTGCCACCGGGAAACGGATTGAACACCCTGACTTCCATGTTGGTGTGTTCGCTCAAGTGCAGAAATCGGCGGTCTTCGCCCGCGGTATTGAGGTT
>DATHFW010000050.1:0-8733 GCA_035317945.1 Steroidobacteraceae bacterium
GATGCAGCCCGACTATTCCCGGCAGTTGCTGCTCAAAGAGATCGGCGCAAAGGGCCAGGCGGCTTTGGCGCGCGCCCGTGTCCTCGTCGTCGGTTTAGGCGGCCTCGGCAGTCCGGTATTGCAGTACTTGGCGGGCGCGGGCGTGGGTCACCTCGGGCTGGTAGACGCCGACGTTCTGGATGCCAGCAACCTGCATCGCCAACCGATCTACGCATTGTCCGAAGTCGGGAAACCCAAAGTGGACCTGGCGCGCGCAGCGGTGACCGACATCAATCCTGCCGTGGAGGTGGAAACGCACGGCGCGAGACTCAATGCCGACAACGCGCTCGAGTTGATTCGTGCCTATGACATTGTCGTTGATTGCAGCGATAATTTTCGGACCAAGTACCTGATCAACGATGCGGCCGTACTCGCGCAAAAGCCGGCCGTTTTTGCCAGCGTGTACCAGTACGAGGGGCAGCTTCAGGTCTACAAGCCCGCGCTCGAGCACGCGTGCCTGCGCTGCTTATGGCCCGAGCCGCAAGCCGATGGCGTGGTCGGCAATTGCGCTGAGGCTGGCGTGCTGGGACCCGTGCCCGGTGCGTTCGGCACTTTGCAGGCGTTGTTGACCTTGAAAATCTTATTGCAGATGGATGGCCAGCTTGCAGGTGAACTGCTGCTGCTGGACTTCATGAATTTCACCAGCCTGAAGATCAAGGCGCCGCGGCGCGTCGAATGCGTGGCGCCGGCGTGCGCGCATATCCGTGGACTGACTCGCGAAGATCCGGGCATTGAGATTGCGTTGGGCTCGCTGGCTGCCGCCGCGGAGCGCGGCCTCGAGGTAATCGATATTCGTACCCCCGAGGAGGTCGCCGCGCGGCCCGCCGGCGCCCGGCACATACCCATGGCGAATCTGCTGGCGAACCCTGCCCTGCTCGAGCCCGCGCGCGACGTCCTGCTGGTGTGCGCGACGGGCAAGCGCAGCCTGGCGGCTGCACAGCAGTTGCGCAAGCGCGGAATCAGCGTGCACTCACTGGCCGGCGGACTGCAAAACCTGGAGCATTGATTTGCGATTCAGCAGCAAATTACCGGATGTCGGCACCACGATCTTTACCGTGATGTCGCGCCGCGCAATCGAGGAAAACGCCCTGAACATCGGTCAGGGATTTCCAGACTATGCCATCGACCCGCGCTTATCGAGCTCGCTGACCGAGGTCATTGCGGAGGGGCGCAATCAATACGCGCCGATGGAGGGCACCTTGGAGCTGCGCGAGCAAATCGCCAACAAGCTCGAGATTTGCTACCAGCGTCGTTTTGATCCGTCCACTGAGATCACGGTGACCTGCGGCGGCACTGAAGCCTTGTATGACGCCATTCAAAGCGCCGTGGGGCCGGGCGATGAGGCGATCATTTTCGATCCCGCCTACGATTCGTATGAGCCTGCGGTGCGCCTCGCCGGCGCTCGTTGCCTGCGCATTGCACTGGCGCCTCCGGCATTTCGCTTCGACTGGGATGAAGTGCGCCGCAACTTGAGCGATCGCACGCGGCTCATCATCATCAACAGTCCGCAGAACCCCAGCTGCACTGTGGCCACGCGCGAGGATCTCGATCAGCTTGCCGCCTGTATTCGCGATCGGCCGATCACGGTGATCGCCGACGAGGTGTATGAACACGTGCTGTTCGACGGGCGCCGCCATCACTCGGTGCTGGCCCACCCCGAACTGCGCGAGCACAGCTATGCGGTGTTTTCTTTCGGTAAAACGCTGCACGCGACCGGATGGCGGGTGGGCTATTGCGTCGCGCCGCCCGCCATGACGCGCGAACTTCGCAAGGTGCATCAATTCAATACCTTCAGTATCGCCTCACCGCTGCAATATGCGATCGCCCGCTATCTCTCCGCATACCCCGACGCATGGCAGGGGCTTGCAGCCTTCTTCGAGGCCAAGCGTGATTTGCTGGCCGGGCTCTTGCGAGGTTCCGGACTCGAGCCGCTGCCGGCCGGCGGCACCTATTTTCAATTGGTGGACTACGGAGCAATTAGCCAAGAGGATGATTTGAGATTTGCCGACCGGCTGATCCGCGAAGCGAAAATAGCTGTCATTCCTCTATCGCCGTTCTACGCGAAACCCCCGCGCATGACTTTGGTGAGGCTGTGCATCGCGAAGCGCAATGAAACTCTCCAAGAGGCGGCCAAGCGGCTTGGCGCATTTGCGCAGCGGGCGGCGGGTACCGAGGCCGTCCCCAAAGGCGGCTAACGGCCGAACGTGGCGAGGCGGCGCACCATGGACGGCAGGCTCTGCCGCTGGCGGATTCGCGAGGCGTCCATGAGCATGCGCCCGGCCCAGCGGTACACGTTGTTTTCCTTGACCGTTCGGCGCATCAAACTCATACGGCTACGCCGTTCGTCACGGCCCATGCGCATCGCGATCTCCATGGCATTCGCCGTTTCGCTGACGTCGAAGGGATTGATCAGCACTGCCTCCTGCAATTCTCGAGACGCACCCGCAAAGGTGCTCAGGATCAGCACCCCGTCCTCATCATCGCGCGCTGCCACGAACTCTTTGGCGACCAAATTCATGCCGTCGTGCAAACTATTGACCAGGCAGAAATCCGCGGCTCGATACAGCTCGAATACGCGCAGCGGTTCTTGATGCTCATCGATCAACACGATGGGGCGCCAGTTGCCTTGCGAAAACTTGCTGTTGATGCGCTCCACTTCACTGTAGGTGTGCTGCTGCAGGGCTTGATAGGCCGGCAGTTGGCCGCGTGACGGGGCGGCGATTTGCAGCAAACTGATGCGCCCGCGGTGCCGCGGGTCATTGTCGAGCAGCGCTTCAAGCGCTTGAAAGCGCTCGATGATGCCCTTCGTGAAATCCCACCGCTCCACTCCCAGCCCGATGATGACGTCGGCGCCGATTCCATGCCGTTCGCGCACCGCCGCGCGGCATGCCGCGATATCCGGGAGACGCGCCAGCCAGCGTGGCGGCCATTCGATGGAGATGGGATAGGGAGCGACTCGGCACACGCGGCCCTGCAGCGTCACGGTCATGTGCTCGCGATCGATCTGGCATTCGATAAACCGGTCCACGGTATCGAGAAAGTTTTGGCAGTGGTAGCGGGTGTGAAAGCCGAGGATGTCCGCCGATAGCATGTGCATCAGCACCTCGCGCTTCCAGGGACACACGCCGAAGGTCTCGGCATTGGGCCAGGGAATATGCCAAAACAGAGCGACTGTCGCTTTTGGAATTCTCTTGCGAATGAGTTGCGGCAACAAGGCGAAATGGAAATCCTGGATCAGGATGACCGGACTCTCCGTGCCCGACTCCACGGCCACCACGTCTGCAAATTTGGCGTTTACCTCCTCATAGGCGCGCCAATCGCTGGCGCGAAACGCAGGCCGCACGTAGGCCAAGTGGCACAGGGGCCACAGCCCCTCGTTGGAGAAGCCGTAGTAATAGCCCTGCTCCTGCTCCGGGGTCAGCCAAACACGGCGCAACGTATAACTGGGATCATCGGGCGGCACCCGTATCCGGTCATATCGATCCACGGTCTCCCGGTCCGCATCACCTGCGCCGTGCGCCACCCACACGCCTGAACACGCGCGCATGATCGGTTCCAGCGCCGTCACCATGCCGCTGGCGGGAACTTGCCAGAAGGGCTGATGTTTGGCATCGAAGTTGTGAATGTAGGGCTCGCGGTTCGAGACGATGATCACCTGCGCGGAATTCAAGTGATCGCGCACCACCTGCTGCAGCGCCTGCGGCGTCCAGTTCTCGCGAAAATCGATTTCCAGGCGCTGCTTCTCCTCCTCCTCGGCCAACACCTCGCGCACCTGCGAGAGTATGGGCAATGACTCGCGCGGCGAATGCGCATTTCCAAAAAAACGCCTGCCGCGAATGTCTCCGACCAAGACTTGCGCCCAGCGGCGAATCTGCAGCCAGGCGACCATGACGATCAACAACGCCAGCAGCAATATCGAAATGCCGACGAACACCAGTACAAAGTCCCTCGCGGTACGCTGACGGCGATCCACAAAGCTCAAGTCGTGAATCATGAGCACGCGAAAGGGCTTGGGTTGAGCGCCATCGAAATCGAAGCGGGAAATCTGCACTGACCCTGAGGGCAATTGCATGATGCGCGAACCGGCGGGAATCGACCCGCCCTCCGAATCGCAGGAAATGGTGGCCGGAGTGCGTTCGGACTTGAAAATGGTCGCACCGCTGGGCCGGCACACCAAGATGGCGAGCAGGCGTTCGTCCGTGGCGATCTTCGCGAGGTACGCACGCAACCGCCCCTCGCTGCCGTTTTCGACCAGATCCGTGATCGGTTCCTCCATGGAATGCATCACGAGCTGCGCACGCAATTCAACGTCTGAGCGAAACCACTCCGCCAGCAGTCGCTGGATGTACGGCAGTCCGAAGTACGCCACCACGCATGAAGCAAGTGCGACCGGCAAGACGAATCGCAACATGAGGGAGCGAAACATCGTGTCTCCGTGTATTCAAATAAAAAACCCCGCGGCGCTAAATACAAAATACAGAACTTTGACTGCACAGTCTCGAATTTTAAGCAACGAATTTCGTGTAAAACTTACACTTCAAATAAATGCACGCAAGGCATTGGCACCAGCCGCGGCGTAGGCTATGTTTTTGACACATGAAACAAGCACCGCCGCCGCCCGCACTCGACTGGTGTTTGTTCTTGGATGTCGACGGAACGTTGGTCGAGCTGACCGATACACCTTCGCAAACGTCCGCGGACCCGGAAATAAAAGCGCTTTTGCGCGAAGTTGCGGAGCGTCTGGGCGGCGCCGTCGCCTTGGTGAGCGGGCGAAAAATTGAAACGCTGGACGAATTGTTTGCGCCGTTGAAACTGCCTGCGGCGGGATTGCACGGAGTCGAGCGGCGCAAAGCCGGCGGCGCCATTCAGGGTGCGAGCTTCGTCGATGCGCAACTCGATCGCGCCCGCGCATCGATAAAAGCTCTGGTTGACGCTCATCCGGGAACGCTGTTCGAGGACAAGGAACGCACCATCGCCGTCCATTTTCGGATGGCGCCGCAACTCGAAGAGATCATGCGTCGTGCGATGATCGATATCGCCAAGCCGCTCGGCACCAACTATCATATTCAAAGCGGAAAAATGCTGTTCGAAATCAAACCGCGGGGATTCAGCAAGGCCACTGCCATCAAGGCGTTCATGAAGGAGTCCCCCTTCAGCGGCCGGCGGCCGGTGTTCGTCGGCGACGACCTGACCGACCAGGACGGTTTCGCCATTGTCGAAGCGCAAGGCGGCATCTCGATCGGCGTCGGCGATGTCGTCCGCGGTCAATTCTACTTGGAGAGTGTTGCGGCGGTCCGCAGCTGGCTCGAGGGAATCGCGGCTTTGCACGATTCGCACCGGGCATGAGCAAGTTGATCTTGGTGCGGCACGGCGAAAGCTCGGGCAATCTCGAGCGTATCTACGCGACTTCACCGCATGATCAGCCGCTCACCGAGTTGGGTTACCGCCAAGCGCACGAGGCCGCCAAGCGAATCTCGCAACTATTCCGGCCCGAACTCGTGGTGACCAGTGCCTATCTGCGCGCGAGCGAGACTGCGCGCATCATTGCCGGTGCGCTGGGCCTGCCGCTGGAAATCGAGCCGAATCTGCACGAGCGTGAAATCGGCGCGCATCGCGGCAGACCTTACGATTCATTCTTGGCAGAGCCGGATTACGATCCGCAGCGTCCCTGGGCGTGGAAGCCGGAAGGCGGGGAAAGCTACGAAGACGTTCAAGCCCGCGTCGGTCCGATCTTGGATCGATTGGCGGCTGCGCATACCCGTAAGGATGTGGTTGTCGTGAGTCATGGCGGCGTCATGACGACATTGTGGGCCTACGTCGCAGGCACCTGGGACGATGCCTATGCGGCGCCCAATTGCGGCATGGTGTTGATCGAATACGGACCGCAAGGGTACTCGAAGCCCCAGGTCATCGGCGCCGCTGCGAGTGCGCAAGACGCGGGCGGTTGAGCCGCTAACCTGCCGCCTGTTCGGCTGACCCCCGCGTATCGTCTGAATCGTTCAGCCACCGGCTCAAGGCCTGCTGCAGCTGTTCCCGATCGATCGGTTTTGACAGGTAGTCATCCATGCCGGCCGCGCGGCATTCGTTATCGGCGCCTTTCATGGCATGCGCTGTGAGCGCGATCACGGGGATGCGCCGGCCGCCGGATTCCCGTTCGCGGATTTTTCGCGTGGTCTCGAAACCATCCATGATGGGCATCTGGCAATCCATCAGAATCAGATGATATCGGCCGCTCTGCCAGGCCTCGAATGCAGCCTGGCCGTCTGCTGCCACATCGACTCGATAGCCAAGCTTTTCCAAAATTCGGCAGGCGACTTTCTGGTTGACCGGATTGTCTTCAGCCAGCAGGATGTGGTGAGTTTCGCGCGAGCGCTGTGAGCGCAGCGCATGCCGGGTCACGATGGGTTGCGTCGAAGTGCGCCAGTCTTCGGCTTGCGTGCCGAGCACCATCGACAGGCAATCGGTGAGGTCGCGATGCGTCACCGGCTTCAATAGATATCCTGCGAAACCAAGCTCGGAAAACAGCCGCCCATCGCCGCGCTGACCGGAAGAGGTCAGCAGAACCAGCCGGGCGCCGCGCAACGCGTGCTCTCCGAGGATGTTCTTGCCCAGCGTTGCGCCGTCGTAACCCGGCATTTGATGGTCGAGCAACGCGACCTCGAATGCCCGCCCTGCCGCCGCGGCATGTCTCATCAGGCTCAAGGCCTCATCAGCGGAGCTGGCGCATACCGCGTCCATGCCGCATAACGACAACTGGCCCATCAGTACTTTGCGATTCGTCGCGTTGTCATCGACGACGATGATTCGCTGGCCGCGCAGTGCGGTCGGCGGCGCCGGCCGCGGCTTCGCCGTATCGTGCGCGACGCCCAGGCGCGCAGTGAACCAGAACGTCGAGCCCGCCCCCTCTTCGCTCGACACACCTACTTCGCCGCCCATCAGTTCCACCAGGCGCTTGGCGATGGACAGGCCCAGCCCGGTGCCGCCGAAGCGGCGCGTGGTCGACGCATCGACTTGGGTGAACGCGGCGAACAGCGCGTCGACGCGGGCGGCGGGAATTCCCACGCCGGTATCGCGAACCTCGCAACGCACCATCACCCCTTTCTCATCCTTATGCGCGACCTTGCACTCGATCGACACTTCGCCTTTCTGCGTAAACTTGACCGCGTTGCCGCCCAGGTTCAGCAGTACCTGGCGCAGGCGGCCCGCATCGCCACGCGCCAGATCGGGCAGACTGGGATCGATCAATGCGATCACCTCGAGTCCTTTTGCATGAGCCTGTATCGATAGCAATCGCGCGACGTCCTCGACCGTCTCGCGGATATCGATATCGAGCAGCTCGAGATCAAGTTTGCCCGCCTCAACCTTGGAAAAATCCAGGATGTCGTTAATGACCGTCAGCAGCGCCGACGCGCTGTCGCGCACCGTCTCAGCGTAATCCAATTGCATCGGATTCAGCGGCGTTTCGAGCAGCAGCTCAATCATGCCGATGACGCCGTTCATCGGCGTGCGGATCTCATGACTCATGTTGGCGAGGAACTGGCTCTTGGCCCTGCTGGCCGCAGCGGCGGTCTCCGTCGCTTCGAGCAGCGCCAAGGCATACTGGTGGCGTTGGTTGATGTCTCGCTGTGACCCGGATACCGTCATGGGCGTGCCCGCGGCATCGCGTTCCAAAGCGCCGCGAACGCGGCACCAGCGCGATTCGCCTGCAAGGGTCTTGGCGCGCACTTCCACATCCACGAGCACGTCTTCTCGAATGCAGCGTTCGATGGCGTCGCGCAAGCGTTGCACATCTTCCACGTGGATGATATCGAAGAATTTTTGCCGCGCGCCTAGGAACTCCTGCTGATTGAAGCCGAACATTTCTGCGAAATGCGGCGAGACCCACATCTCGCGAGTCGCCACATCGAGTTCCCACAGGCCATCGTTGCCGCCGCGGGTGGCGCGCTTCAGACGTGCGTCGGCGGCGCGCAATTGTTGTTCGGCAACTTTACGTTCAGCCTCGCGCTTGAAGTTATCGAGCGCAAAGACGACGTTGCGTCCCATTTGCATCAGCAACTGCACGATTTCCTGGTCGAATGCCTGTATCTCGCCGGAGTAAAGCAACAGCACGGCGCTGCAGCGGCCGTTCTCGATGAGCGGCAATGCGGCGCCGGAGGCGATTCCTGCAACCCGCGCCGCCTCGTGCCAATGGACGGTGCGCGCATCCCCGAGGAAATCGTTGCTGATGCAGGGCGCCTGCGAGCGAAAGGCCAAATGCACATCGCGTAGTTTTTCTGCTCCCGCACCGGCCACCGCGACAATCTGCGCATCCGCCGGGTGCCGGCCGGGCACGCATATGCTTGCGGCCAGGAGCCGGCCGGCGTGCACCGCCGCCTCGCATACGCGCTGATAAAGATCTTCCGGGGAGGTGGCCCGCATGATGGCTTCGTTGGTATCGCTCAACACGGCGAACATGCGCGCGGAGCGCTGCGATGCAAGCTCCGCAAGCTTCCTCTCCGTCACATCCCGCGAAATCGTCACGATCAGCCAACGGCCGTCGACGCGCACGGCCTGACGATTCAATTCAACATAGGTCTCCCGGCCATCCTTGAGACGGCCGACGGACTCGCTACGGATGCCCTGTGGGCTCGCGGCAATTGCCTCGTCGTACTTGCGGATCAATTCCTCGCGGCTTTCCTCGAGCAAGTCCAAGGG
>DATHFW010000051.1:0-9963 GCA_035317945.1 Steroidobacteraceae bacterium
AGGCGACCTGAATTCACCAGGTTGCCGCTCACCGGCAGGCTTTGCGCAGCCACTTCCCACTCAGTCTCTGTCGGCAGACGCCGCTGGGACCACGTGGCAAATGCATCCGCCTCGAAATAGCTCACATGGGTAACCGGCGCGTCGAGATCAATGGGCTGAGCGCCGCGCAAGGTCATGGTCCAGAACTCGCTCGCGCGCGCCTCCCAATACAGCGGTGCGATCCATCCTTCTTCGCGCACCTTGGTCCAGCCATCGGACAGCCACAGCAGTGGGTTGCGATACCCGCCGTCGGACAAGAATTCAACCCACTCGCGGTTCGTGACCAATCGATCGGCAAGACGATAAGGCTCGACCTGCACCGAGTGCCGCGGTCCTTCACTGTCGA
This sequence comes from Steroidobacteraceae bacterium, assembly GCA_035317945.1. Taxonomy (GTDB): domain Bacteria; phylum Pseudomonadota; class Gammaproteobacteria; order Steroidobacterales; family Steroidobacteraceae; genus Bog-1198. Next base: position 386 of record DATHFW010000051.1, read on the forward strand.
AAGCAAATCCGGATCCACTGTGTCCGATTTCAACCAGGCCGCCTGCGAAACTCTTGTAGTTCGGCGCCGCCCTCTCTCTTGACTCGACAGGCAGCGGAACGGATTCTTTGTAGGCGGGACGCAGCGGATTCTGCGCGAACAGATGCAGAATATCGGTCAATAGAAGTTCTTGATGCTGCTGTTCGTGGTGACAGCCCAGTTCAATGACTTTCAGTACTTCTTCCGATGGCTCTTGCTTGAAGAGCATCGCCATCGCCGAGTCGACGTGCTCGCGATACCGCAAAATGTCCGCGAGCGTCGGACGGGTGAGCAATCCGCGCAGCGGCCTCGGTTGGCGCGCCCCGACCGATTCATAGTAAGAATTAAACAGAAAATTGAACCGATCGTCGAACAGCTGATAGCCGGAGGAATTCGGCGCCAGCACCATCGCCTCGAAGAACCAACTCGTGTGCGCCAAATGCCATTTCGCGGGACTCGCATCCGGCATCGATTGCACCGTCGCGTCCGCATCCGACAGAGGCGCGGCGAGAACCGCACTGGCCGCGCGCACGTTGCCATACCGGCGCTCGAGCATCGATCGCTCGTTGCTCAATTGCGCAGGGGAACTGATATTCCGGTTTGACATGGCGATGCTCGAGTTTGGATTAACGACGGCACAGGGAGCAGCCATCGTAATGGGTGAAAATGCATCGTGGGGGAGAATGTGGGAATACTCCCCTATCATCAGTTTCCGATTTGGGTGTAGGCCATTTCCGACGAAATCACCTTAACTATCGAAAATAATTGAGAAAGTTAGTCCCAGGAGTCGGTCATGCCATTGTCACCGCGTGTCGATTGAACCACCCTGCTTGCGGAGAAACCCTGCGGGCCCGTCAGTTTATTTGGACTTCTGTGCGATCGGGGTGAATGAGAGGTCTTGATAGTCGTAGCTGAAATCGGCGAGCGGCGACACCGCCTTCATGGTGACGTGCTCGACCTTGCCATCCGCGTTCAAACCGAAGGTCACATAGGCCGGCTCGATGGTCTTATCATCGAATTTCGTCACGAAGCTGTCGTACTGCCAATGCTCCAAAGCACCGCCCATGCGCGGCGTTGATTTGAAATCGATGGTGAGTGCGCCCTTGGCCTGTCCGATTTCAATGTTGCCGTACCAGGGATCGGCATAGGTGCCGACGTAGCGTTCCAGCGGCAGCGAGGGCCCGATTTTCGCGGGCTGTGCGGTGCTTGACTGGTATGCCTTCAACGCCTCCTGCACGTGCTTCTGCCGTTCGGCGACTATTTTCTCCGGCCACGTGTCCTTGGGCAGGCCAAGATAGTGATCGAGCAGCTCGTACATCAGCCCGATGATGATCGCGCCATCCTCGCTGTTGATCTCGATCGAGAATCCAACATGCTTCTCCGGAATCAACACCACCGCAGTTAAAAATCCGAATACCGCGCCGCCATGCCAGACGATCTTGGCGCCGCGATAGTCCCTCACGTCCCAGCCGAGCGCATAGGTGTTGAACATGGGCTGAGTCGGCGCCATCACGCCCGTTCGCGGCCCAACCGGTTGCAGAACCAGCGGCGTCCACATTTGGTCGTGCACGGCCTCGCTGAACAGCCTGCCGCCATTGTTCGGCAGCGCGCCGGCGTCCAGTTGAATCATCAGCCATCGAGCGAAGTCGTTGGCACTGATCGCCAGACCGCCCGCGGGAGATGCGTTGGCGCCCAGATTGTCGCGCTCATTGAGAACCGCTTGATCGCCGACTCCGCGCAGGCCGCCGTTCATGCGCGCGTGCGGTTGAGCGCGATTCGGATTGGCGAAGTGCGCATCGTCATCCGTGGTGGAATGCAGCATGCCGGCCGTCTTGAGCACATGGTTCGCGGTGAACTTCTCCCAGGTTTCGCCGGTGACATCTTCGATCAACTGACCTGCGACCATGTACAAGATGTTGTCGTAGGCATAGGCGCTGCGAAAACTGGTGGCTGGTTTGATGTAGCGCAGCCGCCGCACCGATTCTGCGCGGCTCAAATTCGTGCGCGGCACGAACAGCAAGTCGCCCGCGCCCAACCCGAGGCCGCTGCGATGCACCAGCAAGTCGCGAATGGTCATTTCGCGCGTCACCCAGGGGTCATACATTTGAAAGCCGGGCAGGTGATCGATGACCTTGTCGTCCCAGCTGATCTTGCCCTGATCGACCAGGATGCCGAGTGCGGCCACGGTGAACGCCTTGCCGGTGGAACCGGTCGGAAAAATCGTGTCGGCATCCACCGGATCGGGTGCACCGAGACGCTTGACGCCGAATCCTTTGGCCAGCGTGACCTTGTCGTTCTCGACGATGGCTAGGCCTAAGCCGGGAACACCGATCTGTTTGCGCAGCGCTTCGACGCGGCCCTCGAAACCCGAAGGCGGCGCGGCGAATGCGGCTGCCGCGCACAGGAACATTCCTAACGCCAAGGCTATAGTTTTCATGCCAGAAGCTCCGGTTGAATTGGGTTCAAGGTGATGATCTCGGCGGCCCGCTCGGCCTCGATTCGCCGGGCGGCACGATCGAGCGCGAACAGCATGGCGGCGGCGAACGCCGAGATGATGGTCAAGATGGCAAAAAACTGGGCGTGGCTGCGGCCGGCCCACAGGGTGCCGACGGCGCCCGCCAAAAAACTTCCGGTAAATATCGTGCAAAACCAGGCGGCCACGGTCGTGGCGCCATAACCTGCGGGGGCCAGGCGCGCAAATAGCCCGAGGCCCGTCGGCAAAATATACAGTTCGCCCAAGGTAAAGACGGCGAAGAACACCGCCAGCCACAGCCAGCTCGCGCGGCCCTCGCCGGCCGAGAACGCCACGACCGCGAGCAGCAGGTACGCCGCGGCAACCAGCAGCGCGCCCAGCGCCATCTTTCGCATCGACGATCCGGTCGATCCCGCTTGGGCGCGCCGGCGCCAGTGCGCCAGCAGCAGGGGTGTCATCACGATGACCAGCAGCGGATTCAAGCTTTGGAACCAGGTCATCGGAATGGTCATGACCGAGGTCACCCGATCGATGCCGACATCGGCAAACAGCGCCACCGTATTTCCGACTTGTTCATAGGCGCTGCGAAACACGGTGACCGAAATGATCACCGCAAACAGCAGTATGAATGTGGTGCGGTAATTGCTTGCGGGCGTCGCGGCAGCCATCGCGGACGTGCTTTTTGCCACGCGCGCCTGGTCCGGCAGATACTTGCCGCCGAGTACATAGATAATGAGTCCGGCCAGCATCCCGACTCCGGCGGCGCCGAATCCCCAGTGCCAGCCGTAAAGCTCGCCGAGCGTGCCGCAGACGAGCGGAGCTAAGAAGCCGCCGATATTGATGCCGACGTAGTAAACGTTGTAGGCCCAGCTGCGGCGCGGATCGTCGGGCCGATACAGGCCGTCGATTTGACTGGGCAAGCTCGGAAAGAACAATCCATTGCCCAACGCGATCGTCGCCAGTGCGAAATAGAACAGGGGTTCGAATGTCATCATGAAATGGCCCGCGGCCATGATGCTGCCGCCGATGATCACCGCGCGCCGTTTGCCGAGCCAGCGATCCGCGATGATGCCGCCGAAGATCGGCGTGAAATACGCCATCGCCGTGTAGGTGCCGTAAATGAGCGACGCCTTTTCCTGGCCGATCAGCAATTGCTTGGTCATGTAGTAGACCAGCAAGGCGCGCATGCCGTAGTAGGAGAAAATCTCCCACATCTCGGTCAGAAAAAGTATGGTGAGGCCGCGCGGCTGACCGAACCAAGTCTGCGGGCGCGTGTTCATGCGGGTTTTAAGCGCGCGTCCCGCCCCACACTTGTTCGCTGCTCCACGCGTGGCCGTCGGTGTAAGTCATGCTCGGCGTGCGGTCCTTGGCCAGGAAGATCGGACCGTCCAAGTCCACCACATCGCAGAGCTGTCCGAGCACGAACGCCGGTGCCATGGCCAGACTGGTGCCCACCATGTTGCCCACCATGACCCCCAATCCTAGGCGCCGAGCCTCGCGCGCCATTGCCAGCCCTTCGGTCAAGCCGCCGCACTTGTCCAGCTTGATATTCACGACATTGAATCGCCCGGCCAGGCCGGCGACGTCCTTCAAGCTCAGCACGCTCTCGTCGGCGGCAATCGGAATCGGCGATTTGAAACCCGCGAGATCTGCCTCGCGGCCGCGCTTCAAGGGTTGCTCGAGCAGCGAGACATTGGCGCGAATCAGCACGCCCAGCAGCGCATCGAGCGCATCGATGCCGTAGCCCTGGTTGGCGTCGACCCCCATCCACACCTCGGGGCGCGCCGCCCGCACGGCCTTCACGCGCTCGATGTCTACCGCCAACTCGCCGGTCAATTTCAACTTCAAGGACCGCGCCTGGGCGTACTTGCGCGCGCCGGCGGCCATGGCCTCCGGATCGTCCGCGCCCAGCGTGAATGTCGTGATCAGCGGCTTCGGCGCCGGCAGACCGGCCAGTTTCCAGACGGGCTCACCGCGGCGCTGCGCGTCGAGATCCCACAAAGCACAATCCACTGCGTTGCGAGCGCCGCCGGGCGGCAGCAACTCTTGCAGCGCCCCGCGATCGACGCCCCGCTCGATGGCAGCGCGCGCCGCCTCGATTTCGGCCACCATGGTCGGCGCCGTATCTCCCAAGTAGTAGACGCCCGAGGCTTCCCCACGGCCACGATGGTTACCGTCCTCGAGAGTTGCGACCACGACGTCTTGCTCCTCGAAAACAAATCCGGAAATGCGAAACGGCGCCGACAGCGGCAGCTTCTCGACCTCCACGTACAGCTTCAATCCCGGCATCAGTAATAGACTCCAAAGCCAATCAGATTGAATGCAAAGGCGACCCAGAGCACGACGCAGGCCGACAGCGCCAACACAATGCTCCACACCTTGGCCGGCCAGCGGCGAGCTCCGCTCCACACGGTCCACAGATTCCACGCAATCAGGGCGGAGCCCAGAACGAACGCCAGAATGCCGAACACCTGGGCAAAGCGGATGTTCCCGTTGAAGCGGTTGGTGAGGTTGTTGAAGTCGCTGAACATGCGGATCACGGTGAACGCCCACAGTCCCAGCGCCGCGGCCAGCAAGATGGATCCGATCTTGCTGAAACGATAGGCGCGCAGCGCCTCCGGACTCAGCGCCAAGGTCGCGCCAAAGCGACGGCGGACGATCGCGGTGATCGGCCAGAACACGGCCGTCAGCAACAGGGCGCCCATGGCGCAATAAAACGCCGGCAGCAACCACGCGCCGTCCTCGGACCCGGACACGCGATCGAACACCATGAACGGCGAAATGCCGTCGATGCTGAATCGCACGGCTTTCCCGTCGACCACCTTGGCAGCCAAACGTTCGTGACCATTCGGATCGCGCCACACGAAGGGCGCCGTTTCCACCCAGTGCAGCGGCTTGCCGTTCAATCCCTTGAACGGCGTGACCAGTTCGCCCTTGGCATTGACGCCGAGCTTGGTTTGCCCGAACAGGCCGACGGATGCCAAGAAGCTCGACTGCGAGCCGCGCGAATTCGCCCAATGGCCCTTGAGGAGCGCCGCATGGCGGGCGGCGGTTTTTTCGTCAACCTTGGCGGCGTTGGTTTCCGCGGCGGGGAAATATCGGTCCGCGAAGTCCTCGAACAGCGCGCCCCGCAAGCTGCCCGCGGCACCTTCTTTACCCAGGCTGTTGAACGAGACGTAAAACCCCACGCCTTCTTTCAAGAACAGGTGCAATGAGGTGTGAAAATTCTGGGTGTCTCCCAAATGCGCGATCACTTCACGGCCGTTGATGTTGGTTTCGAAGAAGCCCAACTCCATCCGGTTCAGCGGCGGCAGGATTGTGAGCGGACTGTTGTGCATCATTTCCGCGGTTTCGGCCTTCAATATGCGATTACCGTGATACTCGCCGTTTTGCAGATGCGCGATCATGAAGTGCGCCATGTCCTCGCCGGGAGATGCGAGCGACCCTGCGGGCGCCGGCCCGACGATCTCGAAAGGCTTCGCCGGTTCGGAGGCCTGCGGGTAACCTTTGGACATCAGCGGCGCCAGATCCGCCGGCAAGGGCTGACGGAAGGTCGAATGCTTCATATCGAGCGGCGCAAAAATATGCTTATCGATGTAGTCGTCAAAAGTCTCGCCGGACACGCGCGCCACGATATAGCCGGCGAGCGATGCGCCGTAGTTTGAATAGGCAGGCGTGCTGCCCGGTGCAAACACGCGCTCGGGAACCCATTGCTTGAGCAACGCCTCATAGCCGGGCGCCTGCGGATTATCGGACATGATGCCCTTGGCCTGTTCCTCGAAGCCGGCAACGTGCTGCATGAGTTCGCGCATGGTGACCGGCTTGCCGTCGCGGGCCGGAATTTTGAAATCGATATATTGATTCACGTCGGCATCGAGATTGATCTTGCCTTGCTCGACCTGTTGCATCACCGCCGTCCAGGTCAGGAGCTTCGAGACCGATCCCGGCCTGAACAAAGTCAGTTTCGGATCCACCGGCGTGCGCTTCTCGACATCGGAATAGCCGAAGCCGCGCTGAACGAGTATCTGGCCATCCTTGACCACCGCGTCCACGGCGCCGGCGAGGTCGCCGGTGCGCAGCGCGTAGGGCATGTAACCATCCAGCCAGGCGTTCAGATCGTCCGCGGTCAGCGGCACGGCGGCGGGCGTCGTTGCCGTCGTCGGCGCAGCGGGCGCCTCCGCGGCAGGTGCAGCAGTGGCGGCGGGGGCAGTGGGGGCGGTGGGTGCGGCAGTCGCCGGAGGATTTTTTTTCTGTGCCGTGGCGGTCAGCGTCGCCAGAGTCAGGACCGCCGTGGCGAGCAGGGTGAACGTACGCATGGTTTCTCTTCTTGCGACCGGGTCGCTGTTATCTACGAACTTTTACATCGCGCAAACGATCATTACGCGAGACATTTATCCACGAGCTTCTCGAAGGCCGCGCCGGCGCGCATCGGATCGGCAACCGGCACGCCCAGCCGCGCGCTCTCGGCAACGAGCAATTTGTCGGCGTCGCCGGCGCTGAGCCCGGAGGTGTTCAAGCTGACGCCCGCGCACCGGATCGCGGCATTGGTGCGGCGGCCGAGCCGCAAATTCAGATCGATGGTGTCGAACACGTCCGGCAGCGCATAGCCCGGATGCCCCAGCATTTCCTGGCGATCGATGTCGTGGCACACGACGATCACGTCCGGTTGGCTGCCGTGCAGCAGGCCGAGCGACACGCCGGCATAGGCGGGATGGAACAACGAGCCCTGCCCTTCTATTACGTCCCAATGCTGCGCCGGCGCACCCGGACTCAAGATCTCCGCCGCACCGGCCTCGAAATCCGCGATCACCGCGTCCATCGGCATCCCGCCGCCCGCGATCAAGATTCCGGTCTGTCCCGTGGCGCGAAAATCGGCGTCGAGGCCGCGCTGCCCAAAAGCGCGCGCCAGCGCGAGGGCCGTGTATTTCTTGCCGACGGCGCAATCGGTACCGACGGTGAGCAGACGCTTGCCGGATCGCTTGGCGCCGGATGCGATCGGAATATTCTTCGGCGGCGTGCGCACATCGATGAGGCGGCGGCCATGGCGGTCCGCGGCGGCCTTCAGCTGCGGCACATTGCCGAGCCTCGCGTGCATGCCGCTGATGATATCGAGTCCCGACTCGAGCGCCTCGACCAGCGACGGGATCCAACTGTCGGCGATGACTCCGCCGGTATTGGCCACACCGATCACCAAGGCTCGAGCGCCGCGCGCTCGCGCCTCCTTCGGCGTCAGCCGCGGCAGATCGGTCGTGATGGTCGCACCGGCGCACGACCACTCGCCGACGCAACGATCACTAGCCCAGTCGCGCAGCCCGAACGCCGTCTTGGCGTAGCCCTTTTCCGTGGTGTCGCCCAAGAACAGCAGATACGGCTGAGGTAAATCCGGCACCTGCGACATTCGGGCCTCCGACTGCGACTCGCGTTTCGTATTCATTTTCCTAAGTCCAAGTAGTACCCAGCAGCCGACGAAAATTGCCGCCGAGCACAGCCTGAATGTTCGAATCGCTATAGCCGCGGCGGATCAGTGCCGCCGTGAGGTCGTACACCTTGCGGGGATGATCAAAGCCGTCGGTGTCTATTTTGTCCCGGAATGCATAGGAGGACTTATATCCGGCCTTCAGCTGCTTGTATTGGTCGGGCGGCATATGATCGTATCCCATCAAGTCGCAGTCCGAGCCGATACCGACGTGGTCGATGCCGACCAGCTTCACGACGTGATCGATGTGATCGACGATGTCTTCGACCGTGGTCGGTTCCTTATCTTTGACGAACATGCGCACGCCGGTGATGCCCATGACGCCGCCCTTCGCCGCCAGCTTGCGAATCGCTTCGTCGGTTTTGAGGCGCGGATGATTATTGAGCGCGCGGCAATTCGAATGCGTAAAGGCGATGGGCTTGGGAGACAATTCGATGGCGTCCAAGGTGGTCTTATCGCCGCTGTGCGATACGTCGACGAGCATGCCCACCTCGTTCATCGACTTGATGATCTGCTCGCCGTAGTCGCTGATTCCGCCGTCGACGCGTTCCGTCGAACCGCTGCCGATCAGATTCTGAGTGTTATATGTCAGCTGCGCACAGCGCAGACCTAATTCGTAGAAGGCTTTGACGTCCTTCGGTTCTCGAAATTCGTCCGCATTCTGCAATCCCATGATGACGGCGATCTTCTGCTTGGCCTTCGCGGCATCCAAGTCGTCGGCTTTGCCCACCAAAGAAAATACATGTGAATTGCGCCCGACAAATCCGCTCCACGCGGCGATGAATTGCAGCGCGTCTTCATAGGCGCTCGCGCCGCCGACGCCCACGGAATTGTGAAATCCGGTAATGCCACACGTCCGAAACATGGCGGCCTCAGAATCGGTCAACGGCAATGCATAAGCCTCGGGCCGAAAATCCAGCTTGAGCGGCGCGAGCATGTCGATCACCAGCGTGCGCTGCACCAGATCCACGACCTTGGACGGATACTTGTTCTTTGCATCCGAAGCAGCAGCGGCTCGCGCTACGTCCACACCGGGTAGCGCGAGAGCAGCCCATGCGCCGGCCATTGCTTGCAATGTGCGGCGGCGGGTTACGCGAAGGGAAGGGTCGGACATCGTTTGCTTATCCTGATATCATGTCGCAACTAAGCCAGAATAATCCTGTATAGACAATTGTCAATGAAATTCTCTATACAGGTCGGTTTGCCTCACTTTTAAAATTTGTCTGCTTGTGGGGCTTCGAACCGGTTGACCTATCGAATTCGGTAGGTATGCTGCGAGCGGCCAACGGAAGCGACATTTGAAGGGCGGCTTAAGATGGACTCGAAAACGCGTCACCCAACGCTGGGAAGCTTGCTGCGCTCTTTGCGGGCGCGCAAAGGCTGGACCTTGAGCCAGATGAGCGAGCGCACCAGCATTCCGGTGTCCACCCTTTCCAAAGTGGAACATGACCGACTCACCTTGAGCTACGACAAGCTGGTGCAGCTGAGCCAACGGCTGGAAATCCGCGTATCCGAGCTATTCGCAGATCCGACCGAAACGGAACCGGCGGTGACCGCGCGCCGCAGCATCGGACTCACCGACGATGCGGTGCGGGTGAATACAAAAAACTA
>DATHFW010000052.1:0-2757 GCA_035317945.1 Steroidobacteraceae bacterium
AGACTGATCGTGCCTTCTTCGGCCATGCGCTGAGCGATCACGATGATCTCCTTCTGCGCCGCCTCGACATCCGTGAGTTTCACCGGACCGCGCGCTTCCATATCGTCCTTGAGAATTTCCGCCGCCCGCTTCGACATGTTCTTGAGGACCTTTTCTTGCACTTCGGGCTCTGCGCCGCGCAACGCCACCGCCAGGGTGTCGGAACCCACTTCGCGCAGCAACGCCTGAATACCGCGGTCGTCGACATCCAACAGGTTGTCGAACACGAACAGCAGGTCCTTGATCTGCTGATGCATCTCGCTGTCGGCTTTTTCGATCTTGCCGAGCTCGTCGCTGAGCTTTTCGCGCTCCATGGCATTCAAAATATTGGCCGCGGTGCGTGCGCCGCCGACGCGCCGCAAAGGCGCGGGCGGCGCGACATTCGCCTGCTTTTCCACCAACTGGTCGAGCTCCGTGAGCGCGGACTGCGGCACTTCGTTGAGAGACGCGATGCGCATCAGCACTTCGGTGCGCAGGTCTTCGTTGAGCAGCGGCAGGATCGCGGCCGACTGCTCCGGCTCGAGGTGCGCCAGCACGATGGCCGCAATCTGCGGATGCTCACCGCTGATGATTTGCGCGACGGCCTTGGCTTCCATCCACTTCAAGGCCTCGATGCCTTGGCCGGTCTGACCGTTCGATACCCGATCGAGCAGCATGTCCGTCTTCTGCTTGCCCACGGCCTGCGTCAATACCCGACGCACGTAATCCTGCGATCCGCCGGCGATATTGGCCTTGCCGTCGGCGATGCCAATGAACTTGTCGAGCACCGAACTCATTTGCTCGCGGGACACTTCCTTGAGTTCGGCCATCGCAATGCCCAATTTCTGGACCTCGCGCGCATCGAGCTGCTTGAGCAGATTGGCCGCGTCCTGCTCGCCCAAACTCATGAGCAGGATGGCGGCGCGCTGCGTTCCGGCGAGTTCGTCGTTAGCCATCCGCTGAGACCCAATCCTTCACGACTTGTGCCGCTCGCCGCGGATCCTGCCCCACCAAGGTTCGCGCCGCCGCGATCTGCTGCTCGAAACTTGGCGCGAGCTTGATGGCCTTACCCTGGCCGGTGAGGCTCAAGCGATCGCCTTCGAGATCGTCGCCCTTCGCCGAGGAGCGGCCGGCGGGTTTCGTCAGAGACTTCATCAAAGGCCGCAGCACCAGAAATGCCACGACCAGCACCAGCGCGGCGCCGACGATTTGCTTGGCGAGCTGCGACGCCCAAGGTTGCTGCCACAGCGGCAAACCTTCGACGGGGCCGAGCGCCGGGCCGCTCTTGAACGCCTGGTTCAGCACGTTCAGCTGGTCGCCGCGATCCTCTTTCAGGCCGATGGATTCCTTGATCAGCTGTGTAAAGCGTTTGATGTCCGTGTCGCTCATCGGCGCGGTCGTTACTTTGCCGTCGGCGTCCACCTTCTGCCAGTCATCGAGCACCACGCCGACATTGAGGCGCTTCAAGATCCCCACCGGCTGCTTCACATAGGAGAGCGTACGGTCCACTTCGAAATTACGCGTGCTGCGCTGTGAGCTGGAGCTGGGTCCCGCGCTCGCGGCGGTTTGTGCGCCCGCGGCCGGTGCCGTCACGGGATTTCCCGGTGTTGCCGCGCCCGGGATTGCCGGCGCACCCGACGTGCCCGGCGGCTGGTTGCTCAACGCGCCGGGGATGCCTTCTGACCCGTCCCCGCCCTTGCGCGAGTCGTTGCTGGTTTGTTCGCTGCGTACCGCCGTCTTTTGCGGATCGTAGTTCTCACGCGTCTCTTCGGTGACGGTGTAGTCGAGGTCCGCGGTGACGGTCGCGCGTACGCGTCCCGGTCCGATCATGGGCTCGAGCATCTCGATGATGCGCCGCTGGTAGCTTTCCTCGAGCTTGCGTGTGTATTCGAATTGGCGCGTGCTGGCGGCTGCCTCCGCATTCTCGTCCGGGGAGTTGAGCAGGGATCCGGCCTGGTCCACCAGGGTCACATCGCTCGCCCCCAATTCCGGCACGCTCGACGCCACCAGGTGCACGATGGCGGCGACCTGGCCGGGTTCGAGGCGCCGGCCCGGATACAACTGCAGCATGACCGAGGCCGTGGCCTTGCGCGCGTCGCGCAAGAATACCGACGGTTTGGGCAGCGCCAGGTGAACCCGCGCGCTTTGCACGCCCTGCACCTTGATGATGGTGCGCGCCAATTCGGTCTCGAGGACCGACTGATAGCGCGCGCTCTCCATCATCGTACTGTTGCCGAGCGCCGAATCCTTTTGAATCATCTCGATTCCCATGGCGTCGCTTTGCGGCAGCCCCTGGCTCGCCAGGCGAATGCGCGCCTCCTGCACCTTGGATTCGGGCACCGATACCGCACCCGAGGGGTTGAGTTTGAATTCGATGCCCGCTGCCGTGAGTGCGTCCATGACCTGGCCGCTTTCGCGCTCGGAAAGCTGGCCGTACAGCACGGTATAACTCTGCCCTTGCGACCACAGCACCAGCCAGATCGCTGCAGCGACGGCAGCGGCGACACCGGCGAGCAAGCCGACCTGCTTCAGTCCGGGAATATCCGCCAAGCCGCGTGTGGGCGCCGGGGTGGTGGGTACGATGTCAGCCATGGATTAAACCTCGCAGTCGTTAGACACGGTCTGTCAGACCGACATATTCATTACTTGCTGATAGGCATCGACGAGCTTGTTCCGTACTTCGGTCATCGCGCGAAACGCCAGGCCTGCCTTTTGCAGCTCCAGCATTACCTTGGTCAG
>DATHFW010000053.1:0-12573 GCA_035317945.1 Steroidobacteraceae bacterium
CGCTTTGAGTGCCGGCCAAAGCACCGCCGCTTGTCCCAGCACCAGCACCACGATCGCGCCCAGGAGGGCGTAACTCGTGTTCAAGCGCTGCATCGCAAAGGCATTGACCATCCAAAGATTCAGCGACACGGCCAAAGCGACGCCGATCGCGGCGCCCGCGCCCGCGATCAAGAGATTCTCGGCCTGGAAGTATTGAATGATGGCATTGCGCGTGGCGCCCAGGGCTCGGCGGATGCCGATCTGACGCCGCCGCTGCGCGACCCAGTAACTCGTCAGACCCACGATCCCGAACGCGGTGACCGCCAGCAGCGCCGCGCAGACCACGCTGAGAATGACCACCAGACCTTTGTCGTCCTTATAGGCTTCCGCGCGCGCCGCCGTCATCGATTGAGTCTTTTCAATGACCCGTGCGCGGCTGATATCGAAGAGTTTTTTTGGCGCTGACTGCAGCACTGCGTTCATTTGGCCCGGCTGGGTATGCACGACGTAGTAGAACGGGAACACACTCACGAGATTGAAGGGCTCGATCATGGAACTGTCGTTGAACTTGCTGCCCCATCCGCCGGCCGAAACCCACGGCACTTGTAGTCGCTCGACAATCCCGATGATGGGCGTTTGGCCCTTGGGAGCTGCACCGTAGACGCTCTGCCCCACGGCATTGCCGTCGGGGAACAATTTGTCGGCCAGTACGCGAGTAATGATGATCCCGGTCGGACTCTTCAGGTCCGTGTAGCCCGCCTTGTCGACGACATCACCCGAATTGAAATTGCGTCCCGCGACCAGTTTCAGTCCGAATGCCGCGATTGTATGTTCATCGCCAAAATAGAGCGCTGCCGGCGCGGTCGCATCCTTTTGGTCCTCATGCAGGCTGAGTCCCTCGGTTGTACCGCCGCCGCTCATGGGAAAGGAATTCGTCGCAACGGCATCCTGCACCCCGGGCAATGCGCGCAATGCCGCGAGATCTCCCTGCATGCGCGCGGACGCATCGGGCGGATTTCCCACCCATTGATTGCGGATGACGAGCACGTTGGCTTCGTCGGCGCCGGTGGGACGCTTACTCAAGGCCACTCGCTGCTCGATGATGAACAGCGCGTTGCACATGATGGCCAGGGTGATGGCCATTTGCACGGCAATCAGGATCGCGCCGACTTTATTGCGCCGCATGGCCGAAATGATGGGTCCAAATTCCATGGGTTGTTCCTCTATTGGGCCTTGAGTTGCCATGCTGGTTGAACTTGCGCGGCGCGCCAAGTGGGGTAGAGACCGGCAAGCGTGGTGGCAACCACGGCCAGCATCACGGCAATGGTGATATCGGCAGGACTAAAATGCGTTAGACGGGTCACCTCCTCGGAGAGCAGCGAGCGCAATCCCATGAGACCCAATGCGGTGAGAAACAGCCCGAGCAAACCGCCGGCAAGTCCGACGACCCCCGCCTCGATCAGGCACTGGCCGAAAATCGCGCGGCGACTGGCGCCGAGCGCGCGGCGCACGCCGATATCGCCGGCGCGGCCCATGATTTTTGCCAGCATCAAGCCCATGGCATTGAGCAGACACACCAGCAAAAAGCTGAAGCTCACCAACACCAGGATGCGAACCTCAGTCGAGACCGCATGGTTATAGACCAGCCATTCGCGCACGTCGCGAATCCGCGTGTGCGCCGGCCAGGTAAAGCGGCCCAGCCGTTGCTGATCGGAGGCGTAGTTGTTCAAGTAGGACCGGTAGCGATCAACATCCGCCGCGGTCGGAAGTTCAGCCCAAAATTGCAGCCAGACGCATTCCGAGCGCAGTCTGCCTTCCCAACCCGGCTCGCCGCCATTGCCGATGCAATTGTTGTTGCCCCAGCTCTGCATTTGGCTGTCAATCGCGCGCGTGAAGGGCAGGTACACTTCGGCGCTTTTGCCGTAGGCGTTATTGTTCAGGTCGTAAAATTTTGGTATCGGATCCCACGGGGCCATGACGCCTACCACGCGATATTCGTGGTTGTCGAGATTGACCATCTTGCCGATGGAATTGGCGCCGCTGAAGATCTTGTCATTGAGCTCGCGCGAAATGACGACGACATCCGCATGGCCTTTGTCGTCTGCAGTGCTCCACGGTCCTCCCATGAGGAACGGGGTATCGAACATGCCGAAAAAATCCGCGTAGGCCGCGCGAATTTGCACTTGGAAGGGCAGCACGTCGGGATTCGATGGCGTCAGGGCCGCGCCGGTGACGTACATCGCCGACTGCCGGTGGGCCGCTCGCGCATTCATCAGCGCGACCGCGTCGAGGTAGCTGATCTGCTCTTGGAAGTGCTCCGCATCGACGGCGCCGATGCTCTTGCTGTTCGGTCCCCAATTATCGACCTGCACCGCAAACAGCTGGCGGGATTTTTGCGGGATGGGATCGCTGTCCATGGCGCGAAACACCGTCAACGTCGTCATGGACGCACCGATACCGACGCCGACGGCGGAAATCATCAGCACCGTCAATACAATGTTGCGCTTGAGGCTGCGAACGGCGAGGCCGAAGTAGTAGTTGAACACGACCGTCTCCTAGGTGCCGGCATGCGCCGTGGCCACGAGGCGCGGCTGCGCCGCCAAGTCCACGACTTGACCGTCTACGATATGAACTTCACGTTGCGCGCGAACTGCGAGTTCAGGATCGTGCGTCACCATGACAATGGTGGCGCCGTCGCGATGCAGCTCTTCGAGCAGATCCAATACGCCGCGGGCCATTTGCGTGTCGAGATTACCCGTCGGTTCATCCGCCAGCAGCAGCCGCGGGGATCCGGCGAGTGCGCGGGCAATGGCCACGCGCTGCTGCTGGCCGCCCGACAACTCGGCGGGATAGTGGCGCGAGCGCGCCGACAGCCCCACTCGGCCCAGTGCTTCCTGGATGCGGCGGCGTCTTTCGGCGCCGTTGAAGCCGCGGTAGCGCAGCGGCACATCGATGTTGTCTTGCACGTTGAGGTCGGAAATGAGATTGAAGGCCTGAAAGATGAAGCCGATTTTTTCATTGCGCAGCTTCGAGCGCTGGTTGTCATTCAAGCCGCGCACATTGGCGCCGTCCAACTGATACTCGCCGCCGGTGAACTCCTCGAGAAGCCCCGCGATCGTCAAGAAAGTGGTCTTGCCCGACCCGGAAGGCCCCGTTACCGCGACGAACTCGCCTTCGCGCACGTGTATCGAAAAGTCGCGCAGCGCGTAGGTCTCGACGACCTCGGTGCGATACGCTTTGGAAAGGTGAGTCATTTTAAGCATGGTGCGGCCTCACAGGGCTGGTTGATTCAATCAGTGGCTTAGGATGACGCGCTGGGCGCCGTTGAATGCATCGGTGCCGGAGATGACGATTTGGTCGCCTGCGGACAATCCCTCGAGGATCTCGACTTTGGCAATGCTGGCGGCGCCGAGCTGCACCGGATGGCGCTCGGCAATGTTTCCATGAACGACATAGGCAAAGCCGCCGCCCTCTTGGTCCACGAAGGAGCCGCGATCGACCATCAATACGTTGTCGCGCCGGTCGATGAAAATGCGGACCGATAGACGCTGGCTCTGCCGCAAACCTGCAGGCTTTTCCGCGCCGAAGCGCAAACGCGCCGTGACCTGGCCGGCCACGACCTCGGGCGATACGCCGCTCACCACGCCCTGCCAGTGATGTCCGCCGCCTTCTAAATCGGCGCTCATGCCGGTGCGCAGATCGCGGGCCAGGCTTTCCGTGACCTTGATTTCGACCTCCAGTGCCGACAGGTCCACCACGGTGAGCAGCGGCGCGTCCTTGGCGACGCTGGCGCGATCCGCCACCTGCACCTGGCCCACCTGACCGTCGACGGGCGACTTGACGTTCAGGCCCGCAACTTGGCGCTTGAGGTCGTCCACCAGGAATTGTTGGCGATCGAGCAGCGCCTTCTTGCTGTCGATATCAAATCGATTTTGCTTGGGCTGGGAATCGAAAGTGCTTTTTGCTTGTTGAAAGGCAAATTGCGCTTTCTCGAGCGCGTCCTCGGCTCGGAGCGCCTGCAATTCCGAATAAGAGCCGAGTTCGTAGGCCTTGCGGCTGCGATCGCGTTCACGCTGCGCGGTCTTCTGATCGACCTCCGCCTGGTTATAGGCGTCGCGCAGCTGCGAAAGCTTGTGCTCGGCGTCGAGCGTTGCCCGCTCCCAGTCCAGGTGCTGACCCACCAACGTGGCGTCCTCCTGCGACATCTTCGCCGTCAGATCGGGGCTCTCGACGACCGCCAACACCTGACCCTTCGCCACCGTATCGCCCGCGTGCACTTTGAGCGTGACCGTCCCCAATGCGTTGGCGTAGAGGGTCGGACTGACGGCGGCCACGACCTGGCCGTCCGCGGCGATATCGCGTACGAAATTGCCGCGCTCGACGGTGGCAATCGACACGCGCGCGCGATCAACCGAGGCGCCCGCGCCGGAATATCGCGCCAAGACAAAGAGCAGCGCCCCGAGCGCCGCAATGCCGGCCAGCGCAACCAGGATGAGCTTGCGATGACGCTTGAGGGGATTCTTCGGCTCGATCACGCGATCCTGAGCGGATGTATCGCGAAGCATGATGGGTTCCTTGGGTAAGAGGCGCATGCTCATGCGGCGCTCTCGATGAGTAGATTGTCAATGGCGATGAGGTCTTGCTCGGTCAAGCGGCCGGCTTGCTGTTTAAGCGTCAGCACATTGGTCAGGTAGTCGTATCGGGTTTGGCTGTAGGTTCGCCGTGCCGTGTAATAGTTGTTTTGCGCATCGAGCAGTTCGAACTCCGTGCCCGTGCCAAATTCCACGTTGCGGCGCATGGCCTCGACCGCGTGCTGACTGGATTCCACCGCGCGACGCGCCGCGCGGATGCGCTGAATACCGCTGACGATGCCGCGAAACGCCGCGCGTGTCTGCCGTTCGGTGTCGCGTTGAATCGACTCAAAATTCGCCTGCGATTGGCGGAACAGGGCTCGAGATTGACGAACCGCCGAGGCGATGGCGCCGCCCTGAAACAGCGGCCAGCTGAAAGACACGCCCACGGTGTCGAGCGTTTGATTGCCGCCGAGCAAGGCGTCCTGCGTGATTTTAGAACCCGAACCCGTCAGGGAAATGGTCGGCAATCCTCGCCCGCGCTGCACCGAAATGTCCCGCGACGCCGCCTCCATGTTGAGCTGCGCGGTGCGCACGTCGAAATTGTCCTGGCGCGCCGATGTCACCCAGTCGTCCGCGGATGCCGGCTCCGGAGAGAGCAGCGGAATGTCGTCCTGCAACGGGGCGACGCGGTCGACGTGCTGGCCGACGATTTCAGTCAACGCAAGATTCGCATCATCGAGCGCGTTTCGAGCATCGATGACGCTTTGTTCCGTTGCATCATAAAAAGCCTGCGCCTGATCGACGTCGCTGCGCGGGCCGACACCGGTCTGCTGGCGCGATTTGGCCTGGTTCAGCAGCGTGCTGAATGTCTCGCGCTCGGCGGTGTTGGTCGCAAGCTGATCCGCTGCCGACAAGATGCCAAAGTAGGCTTGGGCCACGCGGAGCAATAAACTCTGTTGAGCGCCCTGATAGCTGGCTTCGGCGGCGGCCACTTGGAAATTCGCCTCCTTGAGCTGGCTGAAGGATTGGAAGCTCCACAGCGTCTGCGACATATTGAGTCCCAAAGAGTGAACCGTGCCGTAGCAACGTTGGCTGGTGGCCGTGGAACTGATGGCGCAGTCAGCCGCTTGGCTTCCCAATGCCGGACCGCTGTCGAATCCGGCACGTTCGCGCACCGCCGAGGCATTCGCCGAAATTTGCGGCAACCATTGCGCAATCGCTTGAGGTCGCGCCTCGATGAGCGCGTCGCGCTGGAAGTGAGCAACTTGCAGCGTCGTATCGCGCGTCAGCGCGAGTTCGTAAAACTCCTTCAAATCATTGGCCCCGGCCGAATGAGCCGTGAGAACCAAGACGCCGAGCACTAGCGAAAATCGCGACATGCTGAAGGCAAAGCAAGGGCCGTGCCAGCTCCCGGCTCAGGTGCAAACTATTGTTTATACAGGTATTATTTTCAGGCCAGGTCTGTGCTCTGTCCGCGGACAGTGTCCGCGGACAGAGCCGGACACTACGCAGCCTCCCCCGGCCGGTCCCTATCGGTGGGTGTCGACGACGATGCGCCCGCGAATCTTTCCTTCAAGAAGCGGCGCCGCCCGCTCGATCACGCCGGACAGCGAAATTTCCTGGGTGAGCAGATCGAGCTTCTTGATGTCGAGATCGCGGCTCAAGCGCCGCCATGCCTCGACCCTGTCCGGGCGCGGGCGCATCACGCTGTCGATGCCCGCGAGTGTAATGCCGCGCAAGATGAACGGTGCCACCGTGGCCGGGAAGTCCATGCCGCCCGCCAGACCACAAGCCGCGACAATGCCCCCATAGCGAAGCGAGGCACAGACATTGGCCAGCGTATGGCTGCCGACCACATCGATCGCAGCCGCCCATCGCTCCTTGGCGAGCGGCTTTCCGGCGCCGGCATACTGTGTTCGCTCGAGGACTTCCAGGGCGCCCAGTTGCTTCAAAAAGTCCGACTCGGCCGGCCGGCCTGTCATGGCAGCAACATGAAAACCGAGTTTCGACAATAAAGCGACCGCGACGCTGCCGACGCCGCCGGCCGCACCGGTCACCAGGATCTCGCCGCTGTCGGGCGTGACGCCATGCCGCTCTAAGGCCATGACGCATAACATGGCCGTATATCCGGCGGTGCCGATGGCCATGGCCTGGCGCGTTGTAAATGCCGCCGGCAGAGGAATCAGCCAGTCCGCTTTGACGCGCGCCATCTGCGCCAGTCCGCCCCAATGCGTCTCGCCAACTCCCCAGCCATTCAGTACAACTTTGTCGCCACGCTGATAGGCGGAATTGTTCGAGCTGTCGACCGTGCCGGCGAAGTCGACTCCAGGCACCATCGGAAATTGGCGCACCACCGGACCTGAGCCCGTGATGGCCAGTGCATCCTTGTAATTGATGGTCGAATACTCGACGCGAACGGTGACCTCGCCCGCGGGAAGTCGGGCCTCATCGAGGGATTTCAAGCTCGCGCGGTATGGCTCGGGGTCGCGCTCGACTAAGATCGCGTTGAACATGGATGCCAGTAAACAAAACCCCAGCCTTCGCGTCAATCTGATGCGAACATATACGAACCTGGAATGTCTATGCCGGTGCACCGATTCCATTTTTCTATGTGAGCAATAAATGAACCTTGCACGTTTCCCACGAATTCGTTTCGCCCATCTGCCGACACCCCTGGAACACTTGCCGAATTTGAGCCGGGCGCTCAATGGGCCGGAGATCTGGATCAAACGCGACGATTGCACCGGCATGTCGAGCGGCGGCAACAAGACGCGCAAGCTCGAGTACCTGCTCGCCGAAGCGCGAGAGCAAGGAGCGGACATTGTCCTGACCCAGGGTGCGACGCAATCCAATCACGCGCGACAGACCGCTGCCTGCGCCGCGAAAATGCGCATCGATTGCCACATCCTGCTCGAGGATAGAACCGGCAAGACCGACCATGACTACACGCAAAGCGGCAATGTCCTTTTGGACCATTTGCACGGCGCCAGCGTCGAACGCTGCCCATCCAATCCGGATATGAACGGCGAACTGGCCAAGGTTGCCGCCAGGCTCAAGAGCGATGGCCGCAAACCGTACTTGATACCCGGCGGAGGATCCAATCCCGTCGGGGCTCTGGGTTACGTCAACGCGGCGATCGAGCTCATTGCCCAAGCGAATGACATGGGACTGCGCATCGATCACGTCGTACACGCAACCGGCAGCGCAGGGACGCAGGCAGGAATGATCGCCGGCCTTGCCGGCATACGCTCCGGCGTCCCGCTGTTGGGGATAGGGGTGCGCGCACCGCGCGATCGCCAAGAGGAGAATGTGTTCAAACTGGCCTGCGCCACCTCGGATCTATGCGGCACGCCCGGCGCAGTGCGGCGTGAAGATGTGGTCGCCAATTGCGACTTCGTCGGCAAGGGGTACGGATTCTCGACGCCCGGCTCCCTCGACGCCATACAAACCCTTGCCAGGCTCGAGGGAATCCTGCTTGATCCGGTTTACACCGGCAAAGGCATGGCGGGTTTCATCGATTTGATCCGCAAAGGGATGTTCAAGCACGGACAAAACATCGTGTTCATCCACACCGGAGGCAGCGTCGGCCTCTTTGGCTATGTCAATGACTTCGGATTCAACTAAGCCGATGCATCGCATCGTCGGCATCATCGGCGGGATGGGTCCTGAGGCCACCGTGGATCTCATGAGGCGTGTGGTGGCGAAGACGCCGGCGCGGGACGATCAAGACCACATCCATTTGATCGTCGAAAGCAATCCCAAAATCCCCTCACGCATTGCGCATCTCATTGAGGGTACCGGTGCCGACCCCACACCGGAACTGATCCGGATTGCCGGCAATCTGCAGCGCGCCGGCGCGGACGCGCTCGCGATACCGTGCAACACGGCGCATGCCTATGCACACTCAATCCGCCGCGCGGTCAGCATCCCGCTGCTCGATATGGTGACACTGACGGTGGATCAGATCGCGCTCTCCAGGCGCACCGCCCGCGTCGGCCTGTTGGCATCCACCGCGGTGCACTCCACGGAGTTGTACGCGAGGGTATTCTCCGCGCAGGGCATCGACACCGTCCTTCCGGCTCGTCAGGACGAGGTCATGGCGCTCATCCAGGCCGTGAAACGCGGCGATACCGGAACAGAAATCCAGGCAGCACTCGGTAAGGTCGCGCTCGAGATGACACATCAGGCTGACGTGCTGTTGATTGCGTGCAGCGAATTGTCGGTGATCTCCGCGGGCATCCGGGTACCCTTCGTCGACTCGCTCGACGTGCTGGCGCAGGCCATCGTGACCTTCGCGACGTCAGGTGCTTGATTTGGCAGGGGCGATGACGCGCACTTTTTCCTGCAGGATACCGGGGCCGAAGTTTCGCGCGCGCTCCAAAAATGTTTCGGTGACCTCGAACCCTTTCGGCACCAACAGAGTACCGACCTGCGTAAATAGATCGTGCATGAACACCATGCCCGGCGTGAGACGGCTCACCAGTACTTCTTTGACTTCCGGCGCGCCGGCGCCAACGCCGACGAGCGATTCGAGATTCTCGAGTAGTTTATGGTCGAATCGCCCCGATTGAGCACGCAGGGCCGACATCGCGACCTGAACGCTGTGACCCTGCGCGATCTGAGCATCATAATCGAGCACGAGGCTTAGAATCCGCGCGCCCAGTTTGATCAAACCATCCGGCAGGTCGTTATTCGATTGAAGGCATGCGGCCAGTATTTCCATGACCGGCTCGAGCCGTGGAATGTGGCCGAGCAGCTTCTGTGCAACCGCGGGAGCGCCGTCCGCGAGCGCCCGCTCCTCGGACGTCAGACGCTTGCCGTAATACAGCTTTTCCACCAATTCGACCGGCAACGATATGTAGCCGATCTGAGAGAGCATGGCTGCCGCCTCGAGTTGCCAGAAGTTGGGTACGCCGAGCAACGCAGCCACCTCGGTGGCCAGGCGCTTCACTCGGGTGGCCCGGCCAAAGGCAACGCCATTGGTGATGGCAAGTATGTCGACCAGCGCCTTGATGCAGCCGATCAAGGTCTCCTGGAGCAACACCTTCTCGGCAACCAAGAGCCGATGATGCGCGACACCCGCTTCGATGGCGGCGCGCAACTGGTCCGGCGGGCAGGGCTTGGTCAGGAAACGAAATATCTGGCCTTCATTCACCGCTGCAATCGCGGCATCGCGCCCCGGCTCCCCTGTGAGCAGAATGCGCGTCGTCTCCGGATACAGGTGTTTGACGTGCTTCAGCAGGGTCGCGCCGTCCATGCCCGGCATTCGCATGTCCGACACGATGACGGCGGGTGCGCCCTTGTCCTTGAAGACTTGCAGCGCGCTATTTCCGCCATTGGCGGCGAGCACCTGATACTCGCGGCGCAATTGCGCTGCCAAGCCGTCCACGATTCGGGGCTCATCGTCCACGCAGAGAATGGTGGCTAGTTCCTCGCGGCTCATGACTCTGCCGGTCGCAATGCTTTGCTCACGCGGCTTTGGGCTTCCTGCCAATCGAAAGGCGCCTGCAGGCTCGCCAGATAATCCGCATTCACATCCTCATCCGACCGAGCGGTCACCATTGCGTGGGCGTTCGCCTGATCGAGCAATGCATGCGATACCGCCAACGCGCCCACCAGGTCGTAGCCGTGCGGCGTGACCGCCCTTGGCGTGTGATGCAAAGCAACCGCCTCGACAATCGAATAGGGTAAACCCCAGAGGCCGAGCAGGTAGGCGCCGATCTCCGCGTGAGTGGCACCCGTCATGCGCCGCTCGCATTCCAATAACGGCAGGCCCTCGGCGCGCGCGAGCTCAATGGCGCTGCCAAGTTCCCTTGGACACTCCTGGATCAGGATCCAATATCCAATATCGTGGAGCAGACCGGCGAGCCACGCATCATCGGCCGAGGCCCGCCCTCCGGCGAGGGCTTTGCAAGCTGCCGCCGCACATTGAGCATGATTTTGCAACCGGTCCGGGTCAACGTCGGATAAGCTCTGAGGCGCCTGCCATTGCGAAAAGACTTCCGCTGACAAGACCAGATTGCGCACCGTCGCAAAGCCCAAGTACGTCACTGCATCCTTGATGCGCACCATCGGCTTGCGCAGTCGAAAGAACGCAGAATTGGTGATTTGCAGGACTTTGCTGGCTATCGCGGCATCCGCATTCACGATATCGCCGATTTCGCCTGCGGTGACGCTGGGCTGGGCGAGAGCGGCCTGCAGACGCCCGTAGGTCTTCGGCATCGCGGGCAACGCACCGATACGGCCAACTACTTTGCGCAACGATTCCTGACTGAGCAATTCTTGAAGGTAGAAGCAGCGTTCAATGATGTTTTCCAATTCACCTCCGTCGCAGGGTTTCGCGACGAATTGATGGGCAAGCGAAGTCAGTCTGACGGCCTGCACCGGGTCGGAATAGCCCGACACGATGATGCGCATGGCGGTCGGCCAACGTTGCTTCACAACGGTCAGCAATTGTCCGCCGTCCATGCCCGGCATACGCACGTCGGAGACCACCAGATCGAATGGCTCGTGCTCGAGCGCGGCGATCGCCTCATCGCCGCTCGAGACGAATTTCATGTTCCATTCGTGCCGAT
This sequence comes from Steroidobacteraceae bacterium, assembly GCA_035317945.1. Classification (GTDB taxonomy): domain Bacteria; phylum Pseudomonadota; class Gammaproteobacteria; order Steroidobacterales; family Steroidobacteraceae; genus Bog-1198. Next base: position 11,129 of record DATHFW010000053.1, read on the forward strand.
GTTTGTAGAGGCGCACCTTGAGGCTATCAAGCAGAGCTTGTTCATCATCGACGAATAAAATGTTTCTCATGGAGTCGGCCGCCCGTTACGTCCTGCAATCGGCAGCCGCACCGTAAACTCCGTGCCGATGCCTAACTCGCTGGTGACGCTGATCTCACCTCCGTGCTTATCCACCACGATGGAGTGGCTGATGGCGAGACCTTGTCCGCTGCCGCGCCCGACCTCTTTGGTGGTAAAAAAAGGATCGTAGAGCTTTGATAGATTTTCCGCGGGCACGCCGCAACCGTTGTCGCTTACGCGAATCACGGCTTCGCCGCCTTCCGCGCTCAGGCGGATCTTGATTTCGCCGGAATCGACGTCCTTTCCGGCGTCCTTTATCGCATGCGCCGCGTTCACGATGAGGTTCAGGAACACCTGATTGAGTTCCCCGGCATTGCAAACGACTTCGGGCAGCTCGCCGAATTCACAGTGGACCTTGGCAACGTATTTGTATTCGTTGGAGGCGACCAGCAGCGTGGATTCCAGTCCATGTTTCAAGTCGACGGGACTCTGTTCGTTCGCATCCGGATGAGCGAATTCCTTCATCGCCTTGACGATGTTGGCAACTCTCTCGACACCGTCGAAAGTTCTGGTAAAGGCATTCGGTACTTCGATTCGAAGGTATTCCAAATCGCATTGGCTCGCCAGCTGCGCCATTTCGAGTTGATAGGCGCTGCCTTCCGCTGACTCCGGCAAGCGAGCAAAGGCCTTGCGCGAACCATCGAACAGCTTATCGAGGTCATCGAAAGCACTGCGCAAGAAATACAAACTGTCACCCACGTATTGAATGGGTGTATTGATCTCATGAGCGATGCCGGCAGCCAGCCGCCCTACGGACTCCAGCTTCTGTGCCAGTTGGAGCTCGATCACCATGCGCTCGCGTTCTTCCATTTCTGCGACGAGTTTGTCTTGCAACTCTTGCTTTTTGAGTTTCTCGCCGCGTTTCGCGGTGATGTCCGCACCGACCGCCACCGAATGTGTCAGACGCCCCGTGCCATCGAAGAGCGGCCGGATGGATACGCCGAGCCAAAAAGTGCTTCCGTCCGGCCGTGTCACTTCGTCTTCGTAGTGAAAGGTCCGACCCGCACGCAGCGCCGCCTGGACCTCGGCCAAATAGTCCGCATTGTGACCAACCCATTGAGTCAACAAGGTGATGGGTTTGCCGATCAGTTCTTCACGTGCAATCCCGTGCTGATCCGCGACTATCTTGTTGCAATAGACAATGATGGGTGCAGGAGATTCCAGCCTGGTGACGATGAAGAAAGACGGTGTGGCATCCAGTGCGTGGTCGCGCAGCGCCAGCTGCGCCCGCAGTGAGGCGTTTTCGCCGCGCAATTGATTTACTTCGGCCTCGATTTCCGACAGCCGTGCCGTAGCGTCGCGGTCTGTCGCGCCCATTCGCTGCT
>DATHFW010000054.1:0-13742 GCA_035317945.1 Steroidobacteraceae bacterium
ACGTGTTGGACCGCAAGACCGGCAAATTGCTGTCAGCCAAGAACTATGCATTCATGAATTGGGCGACGCACGTCGACATGAAGACCGGAAGGCCGGTGACCACGCCGCAGTCCGTTTGGTATGACACCGCCAAAATCACCTATCCATCGTGGTTCGGCGCGCATACCTGGAATCCGATGTCCTATAGCCCGCAAACGCACCTGGCCTATATTCCGGTCATCGATGTCCCGACGATCTGGGTCGACATGCTGCATAACGGCAGCAAAGTGAAATACGTCGAAGGCTTCTTTACGGTTGACGGCATCATCCCCGACGACACTTACGATGCAAAGGATGCCACGCGGCTTTTCGGCGCGGTGCCGGATGAGCAGGCGGTCAAGGCGATGCGCCATGTCAAACCCGTGCGAGAACTGATTCGCGCCTGGGACCCGGTTGCTGAAAAAGTGGTATGGGAACACGAAACTTCTTCCGGCATACGCGGCTATGACGGCGGCGTGATGTCGAGCGCGGGCAACCTTGTGTTTCAGGGCCGCGGCAGCGGCGAGTTATGGGTCTATGCGGCCGACACGGGAAAAGTCTTGAAAGTTCTGAAAACCGGCAGCCACATCATGGCGGCGCCCATGACTTATGCGGTCAATGGCGAGCAGTACGTCGCCGTCCAGGTGGGTTACGGCGGCACGCCCATCACGGTGGGCCCCATCCCCCCGAGCAGCGCGGCCCTCAAGTATCAAAACACCAATCGAATCATCGCGTTCAAACTTGGCGGAGGCGCGGTGCCGACTCCGCCGCCGCGAATCGAGCCGGCGTTCCCGAAGCCGCCCGAGCAAAAGGCCACTCAGGCACAGATCGATGCGGGCGAAGTGAAATTCATCGAGCAATGCACGCGCTGCCACCAGCTTGGCCCCAGCACCACTCCCGATCTTCGAAAGCTCAACGACGGACTGCATGTGGCATTTAAAGATATTTTGATGCGGGGCGCGCTTGCGCCTGCCGGAATGGAACGCTTCGACGACATTTTGAGCGATAAGGACGCCGACAACGTGCATGCCTACCTGATCGAGCAGAGTTGGATCGCTTACCGCGCGCAGGAGAGCGCCGGCGCGCGCAGGCAATGAACCCCATGCTCCAGCCAGGACTCATGATGGATCGGCCGCTGTTGATTTCCTCGATAATCGAGCACGCGGCGGCGCAGAACGGCGCGACCGAGATCGTCTCGCGAGAAACGCACGGTCCGGTGTTTCGCTATACGGTCGCCGATTGCGCGCTGCGAATCGGCAAGCTCGCCAACGCGCTCGCCGATTTGGGACTGCCTCCCGGCTCGACCGTGGGAACCCTGGCTTGGAACAACCACCGCCACGTCGAGATCTACTATGCCGTCTCGGGCAGCGGTTTGATCATCCATACCTGCAATCCACGCCTGCATCTTGATCAGCTGATTTACATCGTGAATCACGCCGAGGACCAAGTGCTGTTTTTCGACACCAGCTTTGCGCCGTTGATCGCGGGCATCGCCAAGGACTGCCCCAACATCAGGGCGTGGATCTGCATGACGGATGAGGAAAACATGCCGGCGCTCGACGGGATTGCCAACATCTACTGCTACGAGACGCTGATCGCGACGCAGAGTGGGGAATTCCCATGGCCGCAGTTCGATGAACGCGGCGCCGCGGCCATCTGCTACACATCGGGCACCACCGGGAATCCGAAAGGCGCGCTGTATTCGCATCGAGCCATAGTTTTGAATGCCATGACCATCTGCATGCCCGGGATGCTATGCCTGTCTCCGAGAGACGCAATGCTTCCCGTGGTGCCCATGTTTCACATCAATGGGTGGTGCGCGCCGTATGGCTGCTTGATCGGCGGCGCGAAACTGGTCCTGCCCGGACCGCGGTTGGACGGACCGGGCCTTTACGAAATGATGGAAAACGAATGTGTCACGGTGAGCGCCGGCGTGCCGACCGTGTGGCTGCAGCTGCTGCACTATGTCGAGCAGAACGGGCTGAAATTTTCCAGCTTGCGGCGGGTGATCTCCGGCGGCTCGGCGGTACCGCTCGCCCTGATCGCGAAGTTTGACGAACTTTATGGCATCGAAGTGCGGCAGGGCTGGGGCATGACCGAGACCACCGCGGCAGCGACCATGAGCTGCGCGACCGCCGAGCAGTCTGATTGGACCCCGGCGCGCCGGCACGCCGCCGCCGCCAATTGCGGCAAGACAGTGTTCGGCATCGACATCAAGGTCGTGGGCGAGGACGGCGGGACATTGCCTCGCGACGGCAAGTCGCAGGGCGAACTGATGGTGCGCGGACAGTGGATAGTCAGCGCCTACTACAAAGGCGGCGACTCGCCGCTGCGGGACGGTTGGTTTCCCACCGGCGATATCGCAACCATCGATTCGTGCGGCGTCTTGCAGATACGCGACCGCGTCAAGGACCTGATCAAGACGGGCGGCGAGTGGATCAGTTCGATTGACTTGGAAAATACCGCCATTGGACATCCGTCGGTAGCCGCCGCCGCCGTCATCGGCGTGAAGCATCCGAAATGGCAGGAGCGGCCGCTGCTGTTCGTGGTTCGCAAGCCCGGACACAGTTTGGAGCAGCAGGATATTCTGGCCTTTCTTGCGGAACGCTTGGCGAAGTGGTGGGTGCCGGAAGATGTTGTCTTCTTGGACTCGCTCCCCGTGGGAGGCACCGGCAAAGTACAAAAAGCGCTCCTCCGCGAGAAGTACGGAAGCATTTTCGACTTACCTTCGGAGGTCGTTCACAAATGAACATTGCGCCGCTCGTGAGCGGCGCAATGCGTCAATGGCGAATCAGCTCAGGGCGTACAAGTACTCCACGAATGACGCGACCGCTCCGTCCAAGCCTTGCACCTTGGGATTGGTCGATTCAATCAAATAGTACTCGTCGGGAGCATGCGCGCCGGTCCCGTGGCCCAGGCCGAAATGGCCCGCCGGCAGACTCAGGGGTGCGTCGGTGAACACATAGCCAGGCCAGGATCCCGCGGAACGCGGCCACAGCTGCGGATCGATGCCGAGCTTTCGATATGTCGCCAGCTGCGTTTGAATCAGCTTGCTGTCTGCGGCGGTCTGGTTCGGATTGTAGCCGCCGCTCATGTTGACTTCGATATCGGCAAACCCGTGCTTCGCCAAGTGCGCTTGCAGCTTCGCGAGCGTATCGGCCGCCGTCATGTCCGGCACCAGGCGCATGTCGATCTTGGCCACTGCCTTGTGCGGCAAAACGGTCTTGCCGCCCGGCCCGGTGTAGCCCGCCACCAACCCCTCGATGTTGATGGTCGGCCGAGACTCGAGCAGGATCAGCGAGTCGACCCAATTCTTGTCATGCACCCAATGCTGCACGCCCAGCGCCTTCTTCACGGTGCTCTCTGCGGTCTTGGCCGCGTGATCCCTGATCATTTGCTCCTGCGCCGCGGTCAGCGGTTTCACTTTCTCGAAGAAGCCCTCGACGGCCGGCGTGTGCCCGTCTTTTTCAACCAAGGTGTTCAGTGCCTGCACCAGATGCCAGGTTGGAGAGTCCACCTGGGCCTCGAGGCTGGAGTGCACATCGTGCGCGGGCCCGCGTCCCCACTTCTCACCGCTCGAGATCAATTCCAGCTCGACCACGCCTTTGGCGCCGAGGGTCACTTGAACGCCGCCGTCGCGATCCTGGCCGGCCTCCGGCATGAAGACGCCCACGCACTTCTTCAGTTCCGCCATGACTTCGGGATTTTTGATCACTTCCTGAAAATGCGGCGAGGCAATCTCCTCCTCACCCTCGCACACCAGCACCAAATTGACGGGCAACTTTTTTCCCGACGCCTTGAACGCCATCAGCGCACTCAGGAAAGAATTTTCCGGACCCTTCTGATTGACCGCGCCGCGGCCCATGCAAACAGTCCCCAATCCTTCCTTCTGAACCAGACGCGCCTCGAGCGGCGGCGAACTCCATTCCTCAGGCACGAATTGTTTCACGTCGTACATGAAATAAATCGCCATGGTGGTCTTGGCGCCGACATCGATCTTGCCGAACACGCCCGGTTTGCCCGACGTCGGTATGAGTTTCACGCCGGTAAATCCAGCATCCTGGGCCAGCTTCGCCATGTACTCAGGGCCCTGCGGAAAATTCCTGTTCTCGGCGGCAATCGACGGCAGCGCGATCCAATCCTGCAAACGCTTGATGTTCGCGGCGTGCATCTTCGGGATCTGGGCCAACACAGCCGCCTTGTCTGCATCCTTCGCCGGCGAAGCGGCAAACACCCCTATGGGAACCGCCGCGAGGGCAGCGCCGGACACGGCGCCCTGTACAAAATCACGCCTGCTCAAGTCTGGGTCTCGTTCATTGGACATTCGCTTCTCTCCCGTATGAGCGATTTGAGGTATAGGGAGAGAGAATACTAGCACCGCCGCGGCCGGCGTCTAAAGTACTTGCAAATGCGTCCGGTAGTACGCACCACGCTCGGCGTAATTTTCCGCCACTTTGAGCAGATTCTCCCGCTCCTCCGCCGTGAGTTCACGTACGGCCTTGGCAGGCGAGCCTATGATGAGACAGCCATCGGGAAATACTTTGCGCTCGGTGATGAGCGCACCGGCGCCGACCAGACAGCCTTTGCCGATGGTGGCACCGTTGAGCACGATCGACTGGATGCCGATCAAGGAGCCGTCGCCCACCGTGCAGCCATGCATCATGGCTTGATGGCCGATCGATACATTGACGCCAATCGACAGCGGGAAACCCGGATCGGTGTGCAGCACCGCCGAGTCTTGCACATTGCTGTTCGCGCCGATGCTAATGGTCTCGTTATCGCCCCTTAACGTTGCACCGAACCATACGGTGGATTTCTCGGCGAGAATCACCTTGCCGACAACCGTCGCATTCGGAGCGATGTAAGCGCTTGGCGCCACTACCGGTGAATTATCGCCCAGTCTGTATACGGCCATGCGCACTTCTCCACTTGAAATTGATCATCCTCGTCCGCTGCTCTGCAGGCTGCGAATGTCCGTGACCCACGGCAGCTGAAGATCACGGCATCATCCCGCCGACCGCGGGTCGCGCGCAACACCGCCGTGCCGGGCTATCATCTACTCATGGACGACAATGACCCGTTGAATGAGCTGCCGAGCGAACCGATCGCCGCCGCGCAGGTACCGGCGGAACCGCCGCGGTCCTGGGTTGCATCACTGCTGCGGCTGTGGATGTTGAGAAGGATCGGTGCGGTTCCCTCGCGTCCTCCGACGCCCATCCTCATTGGCTTGAGCATGCTCTGGCTGTTGCTGTGGGTCGCGATCGACTGGTGGGACGCTCTCCCGGATCCGCAGTTTCTCATCGTTGGCGCGCCGCTGCTCGCGTGGTATGCGCTGGCTGTTCTGGCGCTGGCAGCACTCCTGCGCCGGCGATCGAGGCCGATGTTGAGTAATGAGGCAGCGCTGATGCTGTGCCTCGGATTGGTTCCGGTCCCGCTGTGTCTTGCGGCAGTCGCCGCTCCCTATTTGAATCCGCTTTGGCTCTTGGGTGCGACGGTCGCGGCTGCCGTTTACTCGTTCCTCTATCTCGCCCGCGGCTTGCGTGCGTTCACCGGTGAGCCGCAGCGTGCGGCCGCCATTGCCGGAATTGCTTTCATTGCAGGATTCGTCTGGCTCACCGATGCGCTGGACGTGATTCCCGACGTATGGGCTCCCGCTGAGATCGAAGCGGCCGCAGACAACCAGGACGGTCAGGCCGACGCGGAAAGCCTTTTGTTCGAGCAAGCCGCGCGCATCGATCGCGCCCTCGCGGCCATTGGCGAGACATCGGCAAGTCCCCAGGCCTTCTTTCTCGGATTCGCGGGCGTCGGAGAACAGAAAGTGTTCGCTCAGGAAATCGGTTTGGCGTCGCGGGTGCTATCCGAGCGTTACGGCATGAACGGCAGAGGCCTGTCGTTGATCAATGACGAACGCGACTTGGACGACGCGCCGCTGGCCAGCGTATCGGGATTGAAATACGCGCTTCGCGGGCTGGCGGCGCGAATGAATCTCGATCGCGATGTGCTGTTCTTGTCCATCTCCTCCCACGGCGCGCAGGACCCGGCCATCGCCGTTTCGAATTTGCAGCTGCCGCTCAATGATCTGACCGATGAAGATCTGGCCGAGGCCTTGAGCGATTCCGCGATCAAGTGGCGGGTGATCATCATTTCTGCCTGCTATGCGGGAGCGTTTATCGATTCGTTGAAAAATCCTCAGACCATCGTCATTACAGCGGCGGCAGCCGATCGCACGTCATTTGGCTGTTCGAACGACCGCGATCTGACTTACTTCGGCGAAGCGTTTTATCGGGACGCATTGCCTGAGGCTCGTTCGTTGCGGGACGCATTCGAAAAAGCCAAATCGGCAATCGCCCTGCGCGAGCGCCGTGAACACGTCGACCCCTCGAAGCCGCAGGCGTATTTCGGTGCGGAATTGGAGGCAAAACTGAGTTCGATGAGCGCGCGGGCGCCGTAAAGCACTTACCCGTGGTTTCCCGCGCTGCTACGCTAGCCGCATGGACGAACTTACCCACCGCGCGATCGACGCCAACGGCATTCGTATTCACATCGCCGAACAAGGAAGCGGGCCGTTGGTGCTGCTCTGCCATGGATTTCCGGAGTCGTGGTATTCGTGGCGGCATCAATTAACGGCGCTGTCGCAGGCAGGATTTCACGCCGTTGCGCCGGACATGCGCGGCTACGGCAACACGGACCGCCCCGCCGAAATCGATCGATATACGTTGTTTCACCTCGTGGGCGATATGGTCGGGGTGCTGGACGCCTTGGGTGAAAAGCAGGCCGTCATCGTGGGCCACGACTGGGGCGCACCGGTTGCCTGGCACGCGGCGCTCATGCGCCCGGATCGCTTTCGGGCAGTTGTCGGACTCAGCGTTCCTTATCGGCCCCGCGGCAGCGTCGCGCCGACCAGCGTGATGGCCCAAAACGCCGACGCCAGCTTCTATCAGCTGTACTTTCAGGCTCCAGGCGTGGCCGAAGCAGAACTCGAGGCCGACGCGCGCATTTCACTTCGCAAGATTCTGTATTCAGGGTCAGGCGATGTCCCGCGGCGCAATCCGGGCACTGCTTCGGGCTCCGGCGTCGGCATGGTGCCGCGTGCCGGAGGATTTCTCACCCGAATGCCGGATCCGGAGACGCTGCCGCCGTGGCTCAAGGATGCGGACGTGGACTTTTATGTGCAGCAATTCCAGCACTCGGGATTTCGCGGCGGACTCAATTGGTACCGCAATATCGATCGCAACTGGGAATTGATGGCACCCTACGCCGGCGCTGCGGTGACGGTGCCGGCCCTCTATATGGCGGGCGATCTTGACCTTGTGGTTTCCTTTCCCCGAATGAAGGAAGTCATCGCCGACCTGGCGCGCTACATTCCCCGGCTGCGTGGCACCATCATGCTGCCGGGCTGCGGTCACTGGACGCAGCAGGAGCGTCCGAACGAGGTCAACAAAGCGGTGATCGACTTCTTACGCAGCCTATAAGGCTCGCGCCGCTCTGTGCACCCCGCGTCGCCAATCGGAACGCGTTGTGCGTAATATACCGTCAGTCTCACCGAGGTCGTCGCAATGATCCAGCCGAGCATTCCTGAGCAGCCCGAGGCCAAGCATCAGCTCAGCCGTTCGCTGAAAAGCCGTCATTTAGCAATGATCTCGATCGGCGGCATCATCGGCGCAGGCCTGTTTGTCGGCAGCAGCACTTCAATCACCGCTGCGGGCCCGGCGGTTTTCATCAGCTACGCCATCACGGGCATGCTCATTCTGCTGGTGATGCGCATGCTGGGCGAAATGGCCACGGCGCTACCCAAGGTGCGTTCGTTCACGGAGTTTGCGCGCTCCGGCTTGGGTGATGGCGCAGGCTTTGTCGTCGGCTGGTTGTATTGGTATTTCTGGGTCATCGTCGTGCCGGTCGAAGCCATCGCAGGCGCGAAGATACTGCAGATCTGGATGCCGGATTTTACTCAGCTGCAGATCGGTCTCGGTTTGATGACCATCATGACCGGGGTCAACCTCATGTCGGCGCGTTCGTATGCGGAGTTTGAATTCTGGTTTGCCTCCATCAAAGTCGCGGCGATTCTGGTATTCGTCGTCATCGCGGCTTCTTATGCATTCGGCTGGACGGCACCCTCAGGCGCGACTTTTGCGAATCTCGTCAATTTCGGCGGCTTCGCGCCGCGCGGTTGGATTGCGGTGCTGGCAGCGGTGCCTTCGGTGTTCTTTGCCATGACCGGCGCGGAAATCACGACGGTGGCGGCGGCCGAATCGGCGCAACCGGGCCGCGCCATCGCAAAAATGACCACGACCGTGATATGGCGCATTTTGATTTTCTACGTCGTGTCCGTTTTCTTGATCGTATCGGTAGTTCCCTGGAATACGGTCCGCTCCGGCGAGTCGCCCTTTACGTTGGCGCTGAATACGATGCACGTGCCGGGGGCCGGCATCATCATGAGCGTCATCATCCTCACCGCTGTGCTGTCCTGTTTGAATTCGGCGTTCTATGTCAGTTCGCGGGTGCTGTTCATACTGGCTGAACGGGGCGATGCGCCGCAGTCCTTCGTCAAATTGAATAAACGCCGCGTGCCCGTGGTCTCGGTGTTGATCGGCGCGGCAGCGGGATTCCTGGGGATCATCGCGGCCACCGAAGCGCCGCAAAAAGTATTCGATTTCTTATTGAGTTCCTCCGGCGCCCTCATCGTATTCGTTTATATGATCACGGCTGCCGCGCAAATTGCGCTGCGCCGCCGGCGCGAACGCAATGGCGAAGCGAAGCCCGCGATCAGCATGTGGTTATTCCCGTACCTAAGCTACGCAGCAATCGCCTGCATGGCTGCGGTGTTGATCGCCATGGCATTCACCCAGGGCCAAAGGCAGGATTTCAAGTTCAGCTGCTTGACGCTCGTCGTGGCGGTGGCTGCTTATTTGATCGTGCGGCGGCTGCGGCAACCGCGCGCGGCTGCCTCGGTCGCCTGACTCCGTCCGCCCAGGTTATCCAACCCCAGGTTAATTAGAACTTCTGCGCCTAAGCTACTGCCGATTTTCGCCTTTGGTTCATGCCGAGAGCGCGCCGAAAAATTGCTCGGGGATTTCCCTAATCATTTCAACATGTTGATTTTCGCTACCACAAATGAGTGGCTGAGACAAATGATAAAAATCTAATTGGGCGTGACAAAGAGTATCTTTCTCTCCTACGGGTTTTTGGCAGGATGAGCGCTCGAGTTTAGGAGAATCTCGCGCCGGCAAGCCAGCCAACTCCCCCGCTGGTGCGATATCCCGGCGGCGTGGGCCTCAAAATCCACGCCGTTTTTTACTCAGCCCCGCCATCCCTGTCACTCGCTGGGTTCCAACGCCCAGGAACTAATCGCGCCCGCGGACATCAGACTGCATGCCTCGCCTGTCGAGGTAAAGGGAGTTCCCGACCGTGCCGGCCGTCGCAATGACCATGCACGATCCATCGGATGGGACTGGGTCGCGGATACTCCGCCCCACAGTTCTGTTGCTCGTCGTGGCGATCCACGCCGCGTTGTTGCTGGTCGCATCGCGCCGCGTGACACGAGTGGACATGCGCAGCGAAGAACCTCTGATTTTTCTTGCGCTGCCCGACCATGCGCAAGCCCCCGCCCCCGGCGCACCGACAGCGCCACTGCCGCGCAAAAAGCCGGTCGCGGCGCGCGACACGCAGCTCGTCATCATACCGGCGCCTGCGCCGCCGTCGCCGGCCGACAACCCCTCTGCGCCCGTCGATTGGAACGCGGAAGCCGAACGCGCGATCAAGCAGTACGCTGAGTTGGCGATGGCAACCCCGCCTCGCGCCCTCGACAAGCACGGCGCAGGCGCGGATTTCAATGGCGGCCTGGGTCCCGATCGCAATCAGAAATCGGAGTTCGGTTGGGATCGCAAGCACACGCAGCGCATGGAGCCCATCGAAGGCGGCGGCATACTCCTCCATCTCAGCGACCATTGCGTCTTGCTGGTGTTTCCTTTGCCATTCGTGGGTTGCGGCATCGGAAAAATCCCGGTCCGCGGCGACTTGTTCGAGCACATGCACGACGAGCCGCCGGCGGGGGGCAATCCGAAAAACATCGTTCCGTGAGCGCCCGGAGCGGTATCGCCGTTTGCCGATGGCAATAATCCCCAAGCTTTTATCGATGCGACTCGATAGCATCAAGGCAACAACTAGGGAGACTTGCTTTGCCGGCGAGCCAACGATATTCGGGATGGAGACTGAGCGCCTTGATGAGCGCAATCGTTTGTTCGATCTTGGGTTTCAATCCACCGGCATTGGCGCAGATTCCATTCTGGAGCGTGGATGAGTTTCACGCGCCTGCCGACCCACGCTGGGGTCAGACCACCCGGGACGATGTCGAAGCGGCCTACAAGCTGCTTCGGGACAACCATCCCGGCGGGGCGACGGATCTGCATGACGTCGCTTTTCAGGAAAGACTGAACAACGCACACAACGCGGCGCTCAGCCGAGCCCACACGGTCGTCTCGTATCAGGGATACGCCGCGGTTCTCGCGGGATTTGCGGCAGGCATGGGCGATAAGCACATTTGGAGCCGCCCGACTTTCGTGGTCAATCTTCCGCGTTGGGCCGGAATCATTGTCAGCAAGCGCGGCAACTCGTGGCGGGTCAGCGACACCGATGAGCCTAGGGCTGCGCTGCGGGGCGCCGCGCTCATCAGCTGCGATGGGGAAGATGTCGAGGATTTGGCTCGAAAGAATCTTGGCGGGTTCCGTGTCGACTGGAACGTCGGGGCGCAGCAAGCCCAAGGGGCTCCCTGGCTGCTCGTGGATGAGGGCAATCCCTTCGTGACGCGCCCTGCGGCATGTCTATTCGAGCATGACGGCCAACGGCAGACAGTGAAGTTGAATTGGATGCGGATCAAACGTGACAGCCTTTTGCCCAGGTTGCAGACCGCGATCGGCGCCGGTGAAGCGGGTTACGGTGTGCGTCGAGTCGGCGGCGGCTATTGGATCGCGCTGCAAAGTCTGTTGAGCAATCACGCAGCCGATGTTGCAAAGGCGGTTGAGGATCAGAAAACCACGCTGCGCGACGCGCCATTCGTAGTGCTCGATTTGCGCGGAAATAGCGGCGGCTCGTCGTCTTTCGGACGCCAGATTGCTGCCTCCCTGCTGGGCCCGGCTGCCGTCGAAGTCCGCCTCGGCCCTGAAGACACGTCGGCTTGCGAGGAAGCGTGGCGAGCCTCCGAGAGCAACATCAACAACTTGGATTTCCTGCTGCGTTCGGGCACGGTGTATACGACCCCAGAGGCCAAGAAGATCGGCGAGACGCAGCTTCGTGAGATGCGCGCGGCGCGCGGTCGCGGCAAGGCATTCTCCAATGAGGTCTATTGTCCACGCGCACTGGAAAAGCCGGTTCTCGCGGCACCACCCTCCTTGATGAAAGGCCGATTACTTTTGTTGACGGACAGCCTCTGCTTCAGCTCGTGTTTGCTGGTCACGGACGATTTTCTCACGTTGGGCGCATTCCACGTCGGGCAAACTACCGATGCCGCGACCCACTATCTCGAAGTTCGCGAAGAATATCTGCCTTCAGGCTATTCGATGTTTTCCACGCTCCAGGCGATTGACCCGGGCAGCCCGTACCAGGTCGGGCCTTTCGAGCCGGAGCTGGTCTACGACGGCGACATGGCCGATACGCGGGCACTCGAGGCGTGGGTTATCGCCGCGGCCGTTCCCGCTTCGCAAAAATAAAGGTCACCGCAAAGCCTCCGGCAACTTGCACGCTCAACGATCGAACTTGGTCGACAAGATGATTGACGAAGTGGTGCGTTCCACGCCATCCAGCGCGCCAATGCGATCGATTACCTGATCCATTTCGGCAACCGAAGCCGTGACCGCAACCGCAATCAAATCCACGTCGCCGCTGACCGAATGCAGGAGCCGCACCTGCGATATGTCGCGCAACGCAGCGGTCACGGCACGGGCCTCCTTCGGACCCACCTTGATCATGACATGCGCGCGCACGGCGCCGAGGCCGTGCTCGGGTGCCAAGCGAACGCCATATCCGGTAATGATTCCCTGCCGTTCGAGCCGCTCAATCCGGCTCTGAACGCTGGTACGCGAACGGCCCACCAGTCTCGCCAGCATGGCGGTCGAGGCGCGGCCATTTTCCCGCAATGCCGATAGGAGCTTCTCGTCGATGACATCCATGGCATTTCGCCTGTTTTAGCCTGTATAACGCAGGGATTATGCCTTAAAAACGTCTAAACGACCCTACCATTTGCAGTGCATCCGGACAAGAATGGGCGGCTATCTGGAGGCGGCATGAAAAACATTGTTATCGTAGGCGCGGGCAAAATCGGCTCCATGATTGCGGAGTTTCTGGGCGGTTCCGGCGACTATGCCGTCACCGTAGTCGATCGCTCTGAAAAGCAATTGGATCGGCTGGAAACGTCGGTGGCCATCACGAAAGTTGCGGTCGACATTCGGCAAGCCGATGCGCTGCGCAAGTTGCTGATCGGCAAATTCGCCGTGCTGTCCGCAGCGCCTTATCACGCCACGCGGCTCATTGCCGAAGCGGCCAAGGCCGCCGGCGCTCACTATCTGGATCTCACGGAGGATGTCGCCAGTACCCGCGCGGTCAAGCAGCTTGCCGCCGGCGCGCGCACCGCGTTCATTCCACAATGCGGGTTGGCACCGGGCTTCATCACCATTGTCGCCAGCGACTTGGCCTCGCGATTCGATACGCTTAACGATGTTCGCATGCGGGTCGGCGCATTGCCGAAATTTCCGTCGAACGCGCTCAACTACAATCTGACGTGGAGCACGGACGGCGTCATCAACGAATACTGCGAACCGTGCGAGGCCATCGTCAATGGCCAACTCAAAGAAACCCAGCCGCTGGAAGAATTGGAAGAGTTCTCGCTCGACGGCATTTTGTACGAGGCGTTCAACACCTCGGGCGGCCTCGGCACGTTGTGCGAAACCCTGGCCGGCAAGGTCCGCAACCTCAATTACCGCACCATTCGTTATCCCGGCCACGCCGCCATCATGAAGGCGCTGCTCAATGACCTGCGGCTGCGCGACCGGCGTGAACTCTTGAAGGACATTCTCGAGAATGCCGTGCCGATAACCCTGCAGGACGTGGTGATTGTATTTGCCACGGTGAGCGGCATGCGCGCCGGCCAGCTCATGCAGGAGACCTACGCCAATAAGATCTATGCGACGCCGATCGGCGGCAGAGTCCGCAGCGCCATACAGATCACGACGGCGGGCGCGATTTGCGCGGTGCTTGACATGCTGAGCGCCGGCGAATTGCCTCACGCCGGCCTGATTCGCCAGGAAGAGATCGGACTGAAGGCCTTTCTCGCGAATCGTTTTGGCCGCGTCTACGCGACGGCGACGCCGGTCGCGGCAAACGCGGCTTGAACCACGGTCTGAACATGGGACTATCGACAGGCATAGGTCGCGCGGCTCTCTGAATCGAGCACGCCGTAGCGCATCAACCAGTCGCGCGCGTCAGTGGCATCTTCGTCAAACCATGTTGCGGCGCTTCCCAGCCTGAAGGTGTAGCCCCACTCGTCCATGTCGCGGCACATTCGTTCGCGGCCGACGTTCGGCAGCGATTGGGCCAGGATGATTTGCAGGTAGCAAACGGCGTTCTCTTCCGCATGATCGCCGCCGGCGTCGGTATCCAACCCGGCGCGCCGTTCCGGCGTCATGCAAATAAAATGGGCGCCCTCATGCAGCACCGAATGCACCGGCGTGTCGAGA